>NZ_JAJDML010000060.1:0-20910 GCF_020594215.1 Blautia sp. DFI.1.216 | reverse complement strand
ATCCCAATTTCGTAATGTCTGGGCAGATACGCCTATAATTTTTGAAAATTCATGTATAGAATAATATTTACTCAAAGAATCAACTCCTTTCAATAATATTCTACTCTAATATCTTACAAAACTCAACATGTGCTTATATGATTTTATAATTTATATTTAACTGTTAATAACCTTCCAAACAGCTGTATTATTTATTTTTTATATCAGCAATATAGAAATCTGTCAATTACATTACTGTTCACTCCGTTCTCAGTAACGTAGCCAAAATTCATTCAGGAACATAAATTTTACAGCAATTATCCAAAATCCGGTTGACAATTTCCTCTCTATAAATGTATAATGTAACCCAAGAAAACATTTGTCCACCCTATTCGGACAATGAATATCCCTATATCAGCCAAATGCCATGACAGGGAGGAGTACACAACCCCGGGAAGCACAGAGAGAAAGCGGTCGGTGCGAGCTTTCGTGAACGAATTGTGGAAGTAGCCCCCGAGCAGTGAACCAAACCGTATATCCCGTCTGATCCACAAGACCTGAACGGACATGCCAAGTAGGCTTCAACGTCAGTTCCACGTTACAGGAACACAGTATATCAGTACTGACAAAGTGCAGAGCCAGACTCTGAATACAGGTGGTACCGCGGAAACATTTTCGCCCTGGGCAAACAAGCCCAGGGCGTTTTTTACTATATTTATATATCAGGGTCAAAAAGTCGTTCGTGCTTGCTTTAATCTGTCACATCAAACCCGCCGCCCCACACTCGGCAGAATCAGCGCAGCGCCATTCTGCCCCACCCTGTATTGGCCAACACACAGCTCGGAAATTTATTTGTTTTCGGGTGCATTTGCAGGAGTCGTAGTAACTCTTAGTGCCTGGAAATCTGCGTTGTTCAGAAAAATCTCACTGTCTGAGCCGCATCTGCGGCGAGTTTGAGATTTTTCTGAACGGTTTTAGCAGATTTTCAGACACTTAGAGTTCCTAGACTCCGAAACCGCACCCGAAAACAAATAAATTTCCGAGCGTCCCCATCCACATACCCAAAGGAGGTTTACCCAAATATGAAACAAATATCCGGCAACAAACTCTTAGTCAAAGCCTTAAAAGAAGAAGGCGTAGAATACCTCTTCGGCTACCCCGGAGCCTGTACCATCGACATCAGTGATGAACTCTACAAACAGGACGATGTCAAAATCATCCTCCCCCGTCACGAACAGGCCCTTGTACACGAAGCCGACGCCTACGCCAGAACCACCGGCAAAGTCGGCGTATGTCTGGTAACCAGCGGTCCCGGAGCAACCAACCTTGTAACAGGACTTGCAACCGCCAACTATGACAGCGTACCTCTTGTATGCTTCACCGGCCAGGTAGCCCGCCACCTCATCGGCAACGATGCATTTCAGGAAGTAGACATCGTAGGAATCACCAGAAGCATCACCAAATACGGTGTTACTGTCCGCAGACGTGAAGACCTGGGACGTATCATCAAAGAAGCCTTCTACATTGCCCGCACCGGCCGTCCGGGACCTGTCCTTATCGACCTTCCAAAGGACGTAATGGCAGAACTCGGCAGCGCTGAATATCCTAAAAATGTAAACATCCGCGGATACAAACCAAACACAGATGTCCACATCGGCCAGCTCAAACGTGCCATCAAACTTTTAAATAAAGCAAAACGTCCCTTATTCCTGGCAGGCGGCGGTGTAGTAATCTCCCGCGCCCATGAAATCTTCCGGGAAGTAGTGGAAAAGACAAAAGTACCGGTTGTCACAACCGTAATGGGAAAAGGCTCTATCCCCACAGACCATCCGCTCTACATCGGAAACCTTGGTATGCATGGTGCCTATGCAGCAAATATGGCAGTCAGCAACTGTGATCTCCTTTTCTCTATCGGAACCAGATTCAATGACAGAATCACAGGAAAACTTCATGAATTTGCACCTCATGCACAGATTGTACACATCGATATCGACACCGCATCTATCTCCAGAAACATTCAGGTAGATATTCCTATTGTTTCAGATGCAAAAGAAGCTATCACAAAAATGAATGAATACGTTCAGGAATGCTCTACAGGCAAGTGGCTTGGCCAGATCAGCCAGTGGAAAGAAGAACATCCGCTGAAAATGCGTCCAAACGATGTTTTAAGTCCAATGGACATTCTGAAAGAAATCAATGAACAGTTCGAAAACAGCATTATCGTTACAGATGTAGGCCAGCACCAGATGCTTGTTTCTCAGTATGCGGAAATCACAGAGGGCAAACAGATGATCATGTCCGGCGGTCTGGGAACCATGGGCTATGGTCTTCCGGGCGGTATCGGAGCCAAAATCGGAAATCCTGACAGGCCTGTCATCGTTATCTCCGGTGACGGCGGTGTGCAGATGAATATCCAGGAGCTTGCAACAGCAGTTCTGGAGGAACTTCCAGTAATCCTGTGTATCTTTAACAATGAATATCTTGGAATGGTACGCCAGTGGCAGAAACTCTTCTACGGTAAACGCTACGCCATGACCAACCTGCGCGCCGGAGCACTTTCCCGCCGCACAGAAGGCATGGAATATCCACAGTACACACCGGATTTCATTAAACTTGCAGAAAGCTATCGCGCAAAGGGAATCCGCGTTACAAAGAAAGAAGAAATCGCAGCCGCCTTCAAAGAAGCAAAGAAAAATACAAAAGCACCTACAGTAATCGAATTTATCATTGACCCAGAAGAAATGGTCTACCCGATGATCAAACCGGGCGGAACTCTGGAAGATATGATCATGGATTGTTAGGCAGGAGGAAAGATTATTATGGATAAAGGAATGAAAAAAAGATGGATTTCTCTCTATGTTGAGAACCAGGTAGGTGTTCTGTCCAAAATCTCCGGACTTTTCTCCGGAAAAAGCTACAATCTGGACAGTCTTACTGTAGGAACTACCGAGGACCCCACAGTATCTCGAATGACTATCGCAACAGTCAGCGATGATGAAACCTTTGAACAGATCAAAAAACAGTTAAACCGCATGATCGAGGTTATCAAGGTAATTGACTTCACAGATGTATTTGTCAGAATGAAAGAAATTCTCTACATCAAGGTTTTCAACTGCTCCAGGGAAGATAAAGCAGAGCTGTTTCAGATTGCAGAAACCTTCAAGGCAAAAGTCATTGACTATGGCAAAGACAGTCTGCTTCTGGAATTTGTCCAGACAGCAACCAAGAATGACGCAGTAGTGAAACTGATCAAGGAAGAATTTCACAGAATTGAAGTGGTACGTGGAGGAAGTGTAGGAATCGAATCTATCAGTATGATGGAACGATAAAACTTTTTCTGAAATTTTTATAAAGGGAGGATTGTCGCATTGTTCTTAATGCTCAGTCCTCCCTTTACTTACGGTTCTTCCGTCTTTTCGTTTTTCATCTGTGCTTTCGCTTTTCGCCCAATCCGTGCATTGCTGTTCATAATACTGGCACGGGTGATCTTATCATTTCCAAATTTCATCCGGATCTCATCCATAGCTGCATCCAGCTTTCTGTGGCGTTCTTTATTTTCTGTATCTTCAAACAGAGACATCTGTTCATAAGTGCCATCTGTAAGGCCTGTCAGTGCCACACCAATCAGACGTAGCGGCTGTCCTTTCCAGAATTCTTTAAAAAGTCTTGTAGCATTTATATAAATTTCATCTGTAAGATCTGTAGCATTTTCCAGCTTTGTCTGGTGTGAACGGTTTCTGAAATCCAAAGTACGGAAAGTCACGGAAATACAGTTGCATTTCTTATCTTTTCTGCGCATTCTGGTTGCCAGAACATCACACTGCTCCAAAAGTATGGGAAACACCTGCTCTATGGAAGTAATATCATCGTTAAAAGTAGTTTCCACGCTGAAACCTTTTGCCTCATCAGGCACTGCTTTTACAGGGGAATCATCGATACCTCTGGCATATTGCCATAGCTGATGTCCCGTTTTTTCCCCAAGCCAGTACTGCACATTGGATGCTCTTTCTCTTGCCAGATCACCGATGGTACGGATTCCCTGATTCAGAAGCTTCTGCTCGGAAGCTTTTCCCAGAAACAGCAGATTACGGATAGGAAGAGGCCACATTTTCTCCGGGATTTCATCCGGGAACAGAGTGTGTACTCTGTCCGGCTTTTGAAAATCTGATGCCATCTTTGCCAAAAGCTTATTGGTAGAAATTCCTACATTTACTGTGAATCCCAGCTCTCTGTGAATCTTGTCTTTCAGCTCATGAGCAGCAGCTACAGGGTCAGGATAGATCAGAGAAGTACCTGTCATATCCAGAAATACCTCATCAATGGAAAAAGATTCCATCACAGGTGCAAAGGAAGCACAGATTGCTTTAAATGCCCGGGAACATTTATCGTATAATTCAAAATCACTGGGAACGATCACCAAATTGGGACATTTCCGAAGAGCCATAGCTACTGGCTCGCCGGTCTGGATCCCGTATTTTTTTGCAGGGATAGATTTGGCAACCACGATACCTGTCCGTTTCTTTGGATCTCCTCCTACACAGGAAGGAATTTCTCTGAGATCCGGTAGCCCCTGGCTCACCCTTCTGGCTGATTCCCAGGAAAGAAATGCACTGTTGACATCAATATGAAAAATTAATCGTTCCGTACTTTTCACTGTTCTTCCTCCAATATATGAATTGCGCTCTTCATATCTGATGATTTCATTTTACCCTGATCTGCTCTCCAGGGTAAGAACCTCGTTTGTCCAAAAAAGTGTCTTTATTTGCATCATCTTGTCTGAGCTGTTACTGTATTTATATTTGTTTGATTTCACTCTGCTATCAGAGTTTTGAACAACAACGCCGCACTTGCCATACGGCAGTGCGGCGTCTGTATTTCGCTACCGGTCACATTGTTCCCGGTAACTTTTTTTACTTAATTCTGAGGATTCATTTCCTCTCGATATATACTTATCGATTAGTCATAAAGATTAGGAGCAATTTCTTCGCTGTCCATATTTGTGGAATCATACCAGTATCCAGTTCAGCCTCCAGCCATTCATAAGAGAATTCCGGGAATGGCTGATGTTTGAAATTTTTCCATGTTACTCCTTTCTCATGAAGTAACTGTCTACACATAAGCAAACAGTGCCATCGCTGTCATTGATCAGCAATAAGCCCCCGTGTTTTCATATAGTTCCATTATACCTTCTCATTTTCCCGAAGTCAACATAATTTAACATGTATCAGCCGTTTATTTGTGTTGCTTTTTATTTGATTTTTGTTGTATTTCAGTTGTTTTTATTTTGTTTCCTCATTGACATTTAAATCCTCATCTGTCATACTTGAATATAACGAATGTACCATCAAACAGCAGCTTTGCATCTTCCGTAAGGCTCTTATCATATATAGAAACCGCTCTGGAAAGGAGACAAACAATGTATCTTTCTGACATCCACACACATTCTATCGCCAGCGGTCACGGAACCACCTGTACCATCTCTGACATGGCAAAAGCAGCCAGCAAAAAAGGACTGAAACTCCTTGGGATTTCTGACCACGGCCCGGGAACTCTGGCTTCCGGAACTTCTTCTTATTTCAGAAGCCTTCCTTTTTATCCCAGAAAAAGATTCGGCATAGATATTCTTTACGGAGTTGAACTAAACATCCTGGACAGTGCAGGACATACAGATCTGTCAGATGAACTGCTGAACAACCTGGATTACGCTATCATCAGTATGCATCGGCAGAACTACCGTTCAGGCTCTGTATCTCAGAATACAGAAGCTTACATCAATGCAATGAAACATCCTGCTGTAAAAATACTCGGCCACTGCGACGATACACATTTCCCTGTAGATTATGAAACGCTGGCAAGAGCAGCTTTACGGGAAAATGTTATTTTTGAAATAAACGAAGCTTCCCTCGCACCCGGAGGATATCGGGGAGACACAAAAGCCAATGCCGCCAGAATCCTGTATCTCTGTCAGAAATATCAGCTTCCTGTTATTTTGTCCAGCGACAGCCACGGAAAAGAACATGTTGGAGATTTCACCTATGCCGAAGAATTCGTTCACCAGCTCATGTTTCCGGAAACTCTTATCTTTAACAACCAACTTCCCAGATTAAAAGTTTTCCTTCAGACACGTTAAAAGAATGTTCCTCAAAGGGACATTCTTTTATTTTATGCATTGTTTTTTGCATTGTGTTATTTTGTTTATTTTCTATAATTTCTTGTCAAAAAAGACGACATTTTAGTACATTTTAATTAACAAAACTCACTTAACCATTTACATATCTCGTGATAGATCAGTCTTACTGTAGGAACCACCGAGGATCCTACAGTATCCCGAATGACTATCGCAACAGTCAGCGATGATAAAACCTTTGAACAGATCAAAAAACAATTAAACCGCATGATCGAGGTTATCAAGGTAATCGACTTCACAGATGTATTTGTCAGAATGAAAGAAATTCTCTACATCAAGGTTTTCAACTGCTCCAGGGAAGATAAAGCAGAGCTGTTTCAAATTGCAGAAACCTTCAAGGCAAAAGTCATTGACTACGGCAAAGACAGCCTGCTTCTGGAATTTGTCCAGACAGCCATCAAGAATGATGCAGTTGTCAAACTGATCAAGGAAGAATTCCACAGAATCGAAGTAGTACGTGGTGGAAGTGTGGGAATTGAATCCATCAGCATGATGGAACGCTAAATCTCATAATCAATATTTTTTACAGGATATAGAAACACCTCTATATTCTGTATTTATTTTCAAACATACTATAAAATATTGCAGTTTTTAATCAAATGTGTTATTGTTTACGAGAGCGTTATTCGAAAGAAAATGCATCTGATTTCCACATCTGACAGTCTGGTGGATAAAGTCATCCACTTCACAGTCTGGTTAAATTTGTGAGGCGACCTGTAAGGCGTCTACACACCGGAAATTTTTCTTTTGTTCTGATGCATATTTTTCATAACGCCTGATCCCCATACTCTAAACTGTCTGAAAAGCAGGGGACGCATTGCGCCGTTTTATCAGACCAAAAGGAGAATTCATATGAACACAACAACAACCACTACAACAACGGCTGCAACAAAAAGAAGCAGCACTCTTTACATGGTAGAGCTGGCTATGATGATCGCCATTATTCTGCTCATGTCCTTTACCCCGCTGGGCTACCTTCGTACTCCCGGCTTATCCATCACTCTTCTCACCATCCCGGTAGCTGTAGGCGCTATCATCCTCGGACCGAAAGGTGGTGCTGTATGCGGACTTGCTTTCGGTGCAACCAGCTTCTATATGGCTGTCACAGGAAGTTCAGCTTTCGCTGCTGCACTTTTTAACATTAATCCATTTGGCACTTTTATTGTATGTATCGTGGCACGTGTGCTGGAAGGATGGATCACAGGACTTATTTTCGCAGCATTATATAAATCACCGGCGAAGAAATTTTCCTATTACGTTGCTTCACTGGCATGCCCGTTACTGAATACTTTCTTCTTCATGGGCTTTTTATGTCTCTTCTTCTACAACACAGATTACATTCAGGGTATTGTTTCCAGTCTTGGAGTAAGCAATCCTGTTGTCTTCGTTGCTGCTTTTGTGGGCGTTCAGGGACTGATCGAAGCGGGCTTCTGCTTTGTAGTGGGAAGCATCGTTTCCAAGGCACTTTCTGTGGCACTGAAACGTGCATAATCTTTAAAAGAACAGCCGTTTACCAAACAACCCTGACTACATTGTCACTGTAGTCAGGATTTTTTTATCCGGCACATTTAAAGCAGGAACCCTACCTGATTCGGTTAATACAAAGGAGATTTTTATGTCATTATTAAAAGAGATTTCTATTACAGATCTTTCAAATTTACGCATCGGTCATGCTTCCGATTATAATGCCCAGACCGGGGTAACCGTTCTTTACTTCCCACTGGGTGCAAAAGTTGGCTGTGATATCAGCGGTGGCGGTCCTGCTTCCAGGGAAACTCCTCTCACCTCTCCTGTCACTGCCGACAATCCCATCAATGCTATTGTCTTGTCCGGAGGTTCTGCCTATGGACTGGCTGCTGCTGACGGTGTGATGAACTATCTGGAATCACAAAATATCGGTTATAACACCGGTGCAGCCCTGGTTCCTCTTGTATGCCAGTCCTGTATCTATGACCTCTCTTACGGAGATCCTAAAATACGTCCAACTGCAAAAATGGGCGAAGAAGCCTGCCGTCAGGCATTTGCAGGAACAGATACCAGAACCGGAAATATCGGTGCAGGTACCGGTGCAACTGTGGGAAAACTTTACGGTATGAAACAATCCATGAAGTCAGGTCTTGGTATTGCCGCTGTATCAGTGGGAAATTTCCAGATGGCCGCAATTGTCGTTGTCAATGCACTGGGAGATATCTTTAGTCCACAAAATGGTCAGAAAATCGCAGGGCTGAAAACGCCTGACAGAAGCGGGTTTCTGGATAGTGTCCACGAATTATACCGCTTTATGACACCTCATGACCAGTTTACCGGCAATACCACCATCGGGGCTGTGATCACCAATGGGGCATTTTCAAAGGCTGAACTGAATAAAATTGCCTCTATGACCCGCTGTGCCTATGCCAGATGCATCAATCCTGTAGCAACTATGGCTGACGGCGATTCCATCTATGCTGCCAGCATTGGCGATGTTTCTGTAGATATCAATATGGCAGGAACTCTCGCCGCAGAAGTCATGGCTCAGGCTATCCAAAATGCCATCCATACTTCCCGGATCCAGGATGAAGAATTTTTGAAATATGTATAACAGTCCGCTATAAAAGCGCAGAGAAAAAGTATCATCTCTGCGCTTTTATTCTTCCTGTCTGTCTTCATTTTTCATCTGTGCTCTGGTTTTTCTCCAAGCCAGAGCTGTACATTTGCTTCCCGTTCCCTTGCCAGATCACCAATAGTACGGATTCCCTGATTCAGAAGCTTCTGCTCGGAGGCTTTTCCCAGAAATAACAGGTTACGGACAGGAAGTGGCCACATTTTCTCCGGTATTTCGTCCGGGAACAGCGTGTGTACTCTGTCCGTTTCTTTGGATCTCCTCCCACACAGGAGGGAATCTCCCTGAGATCCGGCAGCCCCTGGCTTACCCTTCTGGCTGACTCCCAGGAAAGAAATGCGCTGTTTACATCAATATGAAAAATTAATCGTTCCATACTTTTTAATATATCTCAATCATATTTTTGCAGACTTCCAATCATCTTAATCCCCATTATCATCAACACAGGGAAAATCAGTGCCGCAAAGATTCCAAGTTTCAGATTATCATTCAGTGCTCCTGAAATCATCCCCACATAGGTTGGTCCGGATGAGCATCCCACATCTCCAGCAAGGGCAAGGAGGGCAAACAGGGCTGTTCCGCCACGCTTTACTGAGGCAGCCGCCATGCTGAAGGTTCCCGGCCACATAATACCTACAGACAGACCGCAAACCGCACATCCAAGGATTCCCAACGCAGGTACCGGGATAAATGCGATCATCAGATAGGAAACCATGCACAGAACTGCACTGTATTGCATAAAGCGTTCCAGATTGATTTTATCTCCAAATTTCCCATAAAATGCCCTTGAGCTTCCCATAAGAATTGCAAACGCCATGGGACCTGCCAGATCCCCGATAGTTTTATTGATTCCAAAGCTTTTCTCAGCCAGAGTAGAAGCCCACTGGCTTACCGCCTGCTCACTGGCTCCTGCACAGAGCATCATTAACATCAGAACCCAGAAGATTTTTTTCTTAAAAAGCTCTCCCATAGTCAGCCCCTTTTCACCCTCATCCAGCAGTGGAGCAATGGGAACTCTGGTAAAAAAGATTCCATTTGCAATGGGAATCAATGCCCACACCAGCGCCATATATTTCCAGTTTGCAATCCCGCAAATACGAAAGAATAATGTAGAAAGAAGTACCACTCCCACATGTCCCCAACAGTAAAAGGAATGAAGGAGACTCATTGCTTTTTCCTTATTATCTGTAGGGCAGGCTTCCACCACAGGACTTACCAGCACCTCCAGCAATCCGCCTCCGATGGCATAGATCATAACTGCAATGAGAAGTCCCACAAACGGATCTCCCAGGCACTCCGGCAATACTGTGAGCAAAATCAGACCTGCAGCCGCCATTGCATGTGCCAGGATCATAGATGCACGATAACCTATTCTGTCCACAAATCCAATCGATGCCAGATCTACCAGCAACTGGATCCCGAAATTAAAAGTAACCAGAAGTGTGATCTTCTGCAGCGAAATCCCGTAACTGCCCTGAAATGTCAGAAACAGCAGAGGAACGAAATTGTTCACAATGGCCTGCACTACATATCCGATAAAACAGGCCTGCACTGTTCTGTTGTAATTTGTTTTCATCCGATGTTATATCCTCCAATCTGAAATTTATTAAGCTGACATCATTCAGACATTGATCCACCAAACTTCTATATCTCCACAGTTCTAATAGATTTCTATCCGTCAATAATGACAGTGTATCACAGATTCTCTCCTTTTTCTTTCATTATCTTTTGAAAATCCCATAAATTTTTATATTATTTTGACTTTTTCCCTATAACAATTCTATAAAATCCCAAAAGTAATACCCCCATCCGATTCCAAATATTTCCCGCAAAAAAAGATGTGCACCATACCATTTCTGACACCATACACATCTCAAAATAAACACTTCTTATCTTCTGTACTCTGCAGTCAGGTCTTTAATAACCTCTCCTGCAATAATCAGCCCGGCGACAGACGGCACAAACGCCACACTGCCCGGAATATCTCTGCGCTCCGTACACTTATGCGCAGCACCCGGAGGACAAATACAATGCGATCTGCAGCTGATTGCCATATCTTCAATCGGTCTGATCGGCTGTTCTTCCGAATAAACAACCTTCAGTTTTTTCACACCACGCTTCTTCAGCTCTCTGCGCATAACCTTCGCCAGCGGACACACCTTCGTCTTATAGATATCTGCCACCCGAAATGCACTGGCATCCAGCTTATTTCCTGCACCCATACTGCTGATAACAGGAGTCCCTGCCTCTTTTGCACGCATGATCAGTTCAATCTTTGCAGTCACTGTGTCCACAGCATCTACCACATAATCATACTCACTAAAATCGAAATCAGCAGCATTCTCCGGAAGATAAAAACAGTTATGGATTCTCACATCTGCTTTCGGATTAATGTCCAGGATCCTGTCCCGCATCACCTCTGTTTTATATTGACCAACAGTTTTCCTGGTGGCAATAATCTGTCTGTTAAGATTCGTCAGGCATACTTTGTCATCATCGATCAGATCAAAGGTCCCCACACCGCTTCTGACCAATGCTTCACATACATATCCTCCAACCCCTCCGATTCCAAACACTGCCACGCGGGAGTTCTCCAGTTTATTCATTGCTTCTTTTCCCAGAAGAAGCTCTGTTCTTGAAAATTGATTCAACATAATATCTCCATTTCATTCGGTATTGACCGACTATCTGCCTGCCTTTCTTCTACTTCATTATTTCTGGTCTGTTCTGCTTTGCTGCCTGTAATGTAAGCAGCTCTGCATGCCAGAAACAAAAAAACAAGGAGCAGAAACCAAAGCCAGAGCTTTCTTTTGTTTTTTATGAGCAACCGTTTCATAATCTGCATCACTATTCCTTAATATATTATTTTCAGATACCAGAGTTGCAACATACTTCCATCACAGATTTCTTATGATATCTTTACTTCTATAATGCGTCAAGTATATCATAGAAAGAAAAATCCTGCAATGAAGAAACTCTGTTACTGTACATGAAGTGAACAGTGCTGAGTGAAATTCACAAACCGGAAGTGCTTATCCATCTCATCACCAATCAATCCAATTACTTTTCCCATGGTAAATGCCGCCATCACTGTTCCGATTCCCAGTCCGTTGATATGCCCCAGGATCAGCCCTGTCATACAGGCAGTAATCATCAGACAGATCACATCAAAAGAAACCTTGATCTTAGAATATTTCACCTTTATAATCTCTGACAGTTCACGAGGAAACAGATCTGTAGGAATAATCGGCAGACCGCATCTGTTAGAAAGTGCGATCCCTATACAGATCAGCAGATAACTGATCACAAAATATAACACTCTGAGTGGAATTGTCTTTGGCAGGATATTGATCCATGCCTCATTAACATCCAAAAGCTCACTGAATGCAAATCCAACCAGAAAACTGCACAGATAAGCAGGTACAAATTTTTTTCTCAGTATCATCAGACTTAAGATCAGAAGTGCCTGAAAAATATAAGTCCATGTTCCCAGTGTAATTACCGGAAATACTTTTTCAAATGCATAAGGAACACTGGATATGGCAGATATTCCTGAACCAGAATACAGCATCAGAATAACAGCAAGACTGTTGATCATGACTGCTATCACCAATGCCAGCTCTCCTCTGAAAATATGTCTCGAATCTTCTTCCTCATTTGTTTTCATAACAATTCTCTCCTCTAACACAAGCAAGGGACTGCTGTCAGAAAATATTTTCTGTCATACTTTTCTGACGGCAGACCCCTGTGTCTTTTACATCTTATATTTTCTGAAAATACTATTTTTTATCGAATCAGGCAAGTTTCCCACTTCAACTACTGATATTTTCCTGACTTACTCAACCGTGCAGACGCGGATCAGGTTTGTTCTTCCCGGAATTCCAAGCGGTACACCACCGGCAAATACAATAGTGTCACCAACTTTTACAAGTTTATGCTTCTGTGCTGCCTCGATTGCTCTCAGGCAAAGGATCTCAGAACTGTATTCTTCTTTGATCAGCATCGGGTAAACACCCCAGGACAGATTCAGCTGGCGAAGAACTCTCTCAGAGCTTGTACATGCACCGATCAGACATCCTGGTCTGTGTTTGGACATCATATGAGCTGTACTTCCGGATTTTGTCACTGAAAGGATTGCACTGGCCTTCAGGTCGATTGCTGTCAGGCAGGTTGCATGTGCGATTGCATTTGTAATATCCGGATTCTCATTTCTGTCTGTTTTCTTAAAGATTGTATTGTAATCAATATTCTGTTCCATATGTTCTGCAATGCGGCTCATCATCTGAAGTGCCTGTACCGGATATTTACCTGCTGCTGTTTCTCCGGAAAGCATGGTAGCACTTGTTCCCTGGAAAATCGCATTGGCAACGTCTGTAGCCTCTGCACGGGTTGGTCTCGGATGAGAGATCATGGAATCAAGCATCTGTGTTGCTGTAATAACCGGTTTTCCTGCTGTGTAAACTTTCTGGATGATCTTCTGCTGGATAACAGGTACATATTCCGGCGGAATCTCAACACCCATGTCACCTCTGGCAATCATGATACCATCTGCAGCTTCAATAATCTCGTCGATATTGTCAACGCCCTGCTGGTTCTCAATCTTTGCAATGATCTGAATCTCTTCACCGCCATTTTCTTTCAGGATTTTTCTAACTTCTCGGATATCGTTTGCAGTACGTGTAAAGGATGCTGCAACGAAGTCAAATCCTTCCTGGATACCAAAGAGAAGATCATCATGGTCTTTCTTGCTGATAAATGGCATCTTCAGGTTTGCCCCTGGAACATTGACACCTTTCTTATCACCGATCACGCCTGCGTTGATAACTTTACATACAATATCTCTTCCCTGAATATCCTGAACTTCCAGATCCACAAGACCATCATCAACCAGAATGTGTCCGCCCGGCTGTACATCCTTATAAAGTTCCTTATAAGTAATGCTTACGCGCTCATTAGTTCCTTCAATGTCTTTATTTGTAAATGTAAAAATCTGTCCTTCTTCCAGAGAAACCTTGCCATCCTTGAAGCATCCAAGTCTGATCTCCGGTCCCTTTGTATCAAGAAGTGCTGCAACAGGTCTGTCATATTTCTTGCGAAGTTCTCTCAGTTTCTGAATACGGCCTCTCTGCTCATCGTGAGGTCCATGTGAGAAGTTGAAACGTGCTACGTCCATTCCCTCTCTCACAAGCAGCTCCATAACATCGCCCTTATCAGTAGACGGTCCCATTGTACAGATAATTTTGGTTTTTCTCATTTAATCTTTCCCTCCAAACTGTCAACTCAATTTTATCTATTTTATTCCTGTAAAATAATGTAATAAAATGTTACCTGTTTCTATAAATGAAAACATTAAATCAAATAAAAATTACCATTATTGAGACTATCTGTCAATATAGAATTTCGACTTATTTTTGTTGATATTTGACAAAAAAATAACATACTTTTGTTGCAAATATCACATATATTTTTGCTGATCCGACAGTTGGAAAATTTTTCACTCATTCTTATCAGAATCCAAAATCTGCATAGTCTTCCGGCAGAAATCTGTGGTAAATGATATGGCATCCTTCATCTTTAAAACAATAATAATAAGGATCTGATCCGTCATCAAAGCGGATCATCACATCAAACTCCTCGTTATCCATTGGTTCAGTAATGATTTTATCTGAATAAGAATGGAACAGTTCTTTAATTTCCTCTATCGTACATCCATGTCTGCCAACCAGTTCGATCAATGCCTTGATAAATTCATTCTCTTTCATATTATTATGTACATATTCGGAAGCTTTTTCCGAAACAGTGAAGCAGAAACGATCTCCTCTGTGTGATACTGCTACTTCACCAAATTTCTCTTCTATATAAGAAGGAAAATCTTTTAAAATCTCTATCATGCCTGCAGCATCCGTCTTATTGCCAAAGAAATGATTCAGGGAACTGAGCGGATAATAAAGGCTGATCTTCTCCTTCATATATCCAAGCTTCGCCTGTTCCTCTTTGATCACATCGATCAGACTGTTTTCTAATCTGTTATAGTTCATTTATTTTCCCTCCTGAAAATCTGTTCTTTTGTTTTTTCTGGTTAATATTTTATCAGACATTGCCCGAAAATCAATGCATTTCTTTTTCAATTGTACGCCCGTCAAAACAATTTCAATGTTTTCTTTTTCATACAAAAATAAAGACCTTGCAAAACTGTCCTTTTTTCCCTCTGACAAATGACTCTGACTGGATAAAACAAAACAGATAAAATCAACCACTTCGTTGCTTTTTTAACCAAATAACTGCTTGATTCGGTTAAAAAAACAGCGTTCCGAATATTATTTATATCCGAAACGCTGTCATTATTCCAATTATTTCATTATGTATTTAATCCCAGTTCTTACGTCCGTAACGAAGTGTCACATCATATATTTCCTTCTGGAGTTTCTTTGTAAGATCTCTCTTCTTGATTCTCCACTTCCAGTTCGTACCAACTGTAGATGGTTTATTCATTCGGAATCTGTTGTCCAGTCCCATATAGTCCTGCATTGGGATAACGCAGACACGCGCAGCACTGCGCATGATCAGACTGATGAAACATTTATACAGTTCTTCTTCCGGTGTTGCATGATCACACAGATAATCTCTCGCCAGTTTTCTCTCAGCTGCTGTGATGCTCTTCCACCATCCCACGATAGTTTCATTATCATGGGTTCCTGTATATGCCACGCAGTTCTCCGGATAATTATGTGGCAGATAATCACTGGCACATCCGGAATCTCTGGAATCAAACGCAAATTCCAGAACCTTCATTCCCGGGAAGCCGCTCTCATATACCAGATGACGTACAGAATCTGTCATATATCCTAAGTCCTCTGCGATAACCTGCTTCCATCCAAGCGCCTGTTCAATCTTACGGAACAGATCAATTCCGGGACCCTTTTCCCAGTGTCCGCCTCTTGCATCTTTATCTCCGTATGGAATAGAGAAATATTCATCAAATCCGCGGAAATGATCGATTCTTACAACATCATACAGTCTGAAGCAGTAACTCATTCTGGAAATCCACCACTGATATCCTGTATTTCTGTGATAATCCCAGCGATATAACGGATTTCCCCATAACTGACCGGTTGCAGAAAATCCATCCGGAGGGCATCCTGCTACTGCCAGTGGTACATTATCCTGATCCAGCTGGAACAGCTCCGGATGCGCCCATGCATCAGCACTGTCCATTGCAACATAAATCGGAATATCTCCAATGATCTGGATTCCTTTTGAATTTGCATAGGATTTCAGTTTCATCCACTGCTCATAGAACTTAAACTGCATATACTGCTGGAATTCAATATCAAAATAGAGTTCTTCACGATAATAATCCATGGCATTGTTCCAGCGGAGTCTGATATCCTCAGCCCATTTGGTCCATTCTACACCTTCGAAACGGTCTTTTACTGCCATAAACAGAGCATAATCTGACAGCCACCAGCTGTTCTCTGCTACGAATTTCTGATAGTCAGGATTCTTGCTGATATCACTGTTCTCGTATGCTTTTCTCAGAAGAGGATAACGGCCTTTGTAGATTTTTTCATAATCTACCTCATCAGGCTTCTTTCCCCAGTTAACTTTCTCGCAGTCTTTCTTATCAAGAACTCCTTCTTCCACAAGTGTATCCAGATCAATAAAATATGGATTACCTGCAAATGTAGAGAAAGACTGATATGGAGAATCTCCATAGCTGGTCGGTCCCAATGGCAGAATCTGCCAGTAAGTCTGTCCGGCTTCCTTTAACCAGTCTACAAATTCATATGCACTTTTGGAAAAACATCCGATGCCATAGTCTGATGGAAGACTGCTGATCGGCATTAATATTCCTGCTGCTCTTTTTCCCATGATTCTTGTCTCCTTCGCCATTCTTCACTTTTACCGCCTATACTTTATCTAGTACATCGTTTTCGAAATAACTATACCACTCACTTGTCTGCGAATCCGATTGCACAGGTCTAAAAGCCTCAGCGTAGCCCGCTACGCCTGCGTTTTTATACCAGCACACTCGAATCCGCATCCTACGTGATTGGTATAGTTATTTACGAAACGCTGTACTAGTGTACATATAAGCAGTTTTTCTATACCTTATGCGCAATTGTTTTTTTTATTATATATATTTTTTGTGCAAATTGCAATACAACTTTCATGTTATCCATTTTTTCGTGAAAATTACTAATCATTGCTTAGTTCTTTTCGTCATCTTCCATATTAAACACCAATCATTTCCACTCAGAGAATTGTCGTCAAGCGGATATTCACAATCTGCTTCGCTACGCAGCTCTATACCGAATAACTGCTCCGCATTTCATCAGAAGGAGCTTATTTTTTATCCATATCAAAAACTTATAATTACAATGCAATATTTCTATTTTACGTTTCATTTCTGATATGATAGGATGTGTTCGGTTAAAAAATAACAAAGTAACACTCCAACTTATCTGTTAAGAAACGTTTATCATTAACTACCATCAGAAAATTTCTTATACAGATATCTTCGACATCTTAAGCTATACACATCAAAGACAAAGAAAGAGGTAAGAAAATGGAAGACAACAAATTATGTCTGGAAAAGCAGCCTTTAAACCAGGAAATGCTTGACAAAATCGATGCTTACTGGCGTGCAGCTAACTATCTGTCTGCCGGACAGCTCTATCTTCTCGACAATCCGCTTCTGAGAGAGCCATTAACTATGGATCAGATCAAGAAAAAAATTGTTGGTCACTGGGGAACTGTACCGGGACAGAACTTCGTTTATGCACACTGCAACCGTGTCATCAAACGTTATGACCTTGATATGATCCTGCTTTCCGGTCCTGGACATGGCGGAAACTTCATGATTGCCAACACCTATCTGGAAGGTTCTTACAGCGAAGTTTATCCTAACATCAGCCAGGATGAGGAAGGTATGAAGAAAATGTTCAAACAGTTCTCCTTCCCATGCGGAGTCCCAAGCCACTGCGCACCGGAAACACCTGGTTCCATTAATGAAGGTGGCGAGCTTGGTTACTCCATCGCTCATGCTTTCGGAGCTGTATTTGACAACCCGGATCTGATTGCAACTACTGTTGTAGGTGATGGTGAAGCTGAGACTGGTCCTCTGGCGACATCCTGGCAGTCCAACAAATTCCTGAACCCGATTACAGACGGTGCTGTACTTCCTATTCTTCACTTAAATGGATATAAGATCAGCAACCCGACTATCTTCTCCCGTCTTTCTCATGAAGAACTTGAATGCTTCTTCAAGGGCTGTGGCTGGAAACCATATTTCGTTGAAGGTGACGACCCAATGACAATGCACAAGAAGATGGCCGAAACAATGGACACAGTGATTGAAGAAATCAAAGCAATCCAGAAGAACGCCCGTGAGAACAATAATCCGGAACGTCCGGTATGGCCAATGATCATCCTTCGTACTCCTAAGGGATGGACAGGTCCTAAGGTTGTTGACGGACTTCAGATTGAAGGTTCTTTCCGTGCTCATCAGGTTCCGATCACTATGGAAAAACCGGAACATCTTGAACTTCTGAAGGAGTGGCTGGAAAGCTATCGTCCTCAGGAACTGTTTGATAAAAACGGACGCCTGATCCCGGAACTGGCTGAACTGGCTCCTAAGGGAAATGCACGTCTCGGTGCCAACCCACATGCAAATGGCGGACTTCTTCTGAAAGATCTTCGTCTTCCGGACTTCCGCGATTACGGTATTGAAGTACAGCCTGGCAAAACAAAAGCTCAGGATATGATCGAACTTGGCGGATACATCCGCGACATCTTCAAACTGAATGAAGAAAACAAGAACTTCCGTATCTTTGGACCAGATGAAAGCATGTCCAACCGTCTGTACAAAGTATTTGAATATCAGAAACGTGACTGGAACGCAGAAATGCTTGATACTGATGACTGCCTCGCAAGAGACGGACGTATTATGGACAGTATGCTCAGTGAGCATATGTGTGAAGGATGGCTGGAAGGTTACCTGTTAACAGGTCGTCATGGCTTCTTCGCAAGCTATGAAGCTTTCATCCGTATCGTTGACTCCATGGCAGCCCAGCATGCAAAATGGCTGAAAGTTTGCAATCAGCTTTCCTGGAGACAGCCCATCGCATCCCTGAACTTCATCCTGACATCCAACGTATGGCAGCAGGACCACAACGGATTTACTCATCAGGATCCTGGATTCCTGGATCACATTGCCAATAAAAAAGCAGACGTAGTTCGTATGTACTTACCACCGGACGCTAACTGCTTACTCTCCTGCTTCGATCACTGCATCAAGAGTAAGAATTATGTCAATGCAATTGTAGCTTCCAAACATCCAAGCTGCCAGTGGCTGACCATGGAGCAGGCTGTTAAGCACTGCACACAGGGTATCGGTATCTGGGAGTGGGCAAGCAATGACTGTGGTGAAGAACCAGACGTTGTTATGGCCTGCTGCGGTGATACACCTACACTTGAGATTATGGCTGCAGTTACTATCCTTCGTGATGAAATGCCGGAACTTAAGATCCGTGTTGTTAACGTTGTCGACCTGTTCAAACTGGAATCTGACCACAAACATCCACACGGCTTAAGTGACGCAGAATATGATGCAATCTTCACAAAAGATAAACCTGTCATCTTTGCATTCCATGGATATCCAACACTGATCCATGAGCTTACTTATGAGCGTCACAACCACAATATCTCTGTTCACGGATATCAGGAAGAAGGTACTATTACTACACCATTCGATATGCGTGTACAGAACCAGATTGACCGTTTCAATCTTGTAAAGGATGCCATCATGCATCTTCCACAGCTTGGAAACAAAGGTTCCTTCTTAATCCAGAAGATGAATGACAAGCTTGTTGAGCACAAACAGTATATTGCTGAATATGGCCAGGATCTGGAAGAGATTCGAAACTGGGAGTGGCATAAATAAATCCGTCTAACAGATGATAAATTCCTTATAAATATAATAAGTCATCAGGATTCACATCATGTGGATTTCCTGATGACTTTTCTATTTCAGCGGTTCTGTTCTTTCCGTTCTGCCAAAAACTTCTGGAATGCTTTAGATGCAATACTTTGAGGATATTCTGTATCATGGATCAGAATAATGCTTCTCTCCGGAAGTGTTTCATTTACATCTATCTCAAAAACCTTTCCGGATTCCAGATCATCTCCGGCAAATTCTCCTGGCAGGAATCCGATTCCCATATTATACCGTACTGCCGGGAGAATCATATCTGTAGTCGCCAGCTCTACATCCGGTGAAAACTGCAGTCCATTTTTTGAAAAATACTCATTCAAAAATCTCCTGCTGATTGCCTCGGAAGTCAGGCTGATCCATGGATAGGCTGAAAGTTCCTCCAACGAAGTCTTCCTCCCCTTCAGCTCCGCAAAACGACTGCCTCCGATCAGAATTTCCCTATACTTTCGCACTACTTTCATTTTCAGTGGCTCTGCTAACTGTAAAGAAGCAGATACAACTGCAAGATCTACTTTACCCTCTTTTAAGGCATTTACAGAATCTGTAGTGCTGTTATTAAGAATTTTAAAATGCACATTCGGGTATTGAATATTAAAGTCTCTGACTGCCTCGAACAAATAACAGTGCAATGCTGTCTCTGTTGCACTGATATAAATGGTCCCGTTCTCAAGGCTGATCAGATTATTAAGATTATCCTCGGCCTTGAAAAACTGAGCACAGCCTGCTGCTACATACTGATAGAAAATCTTTCCCTCAGGAGTCAGTTTCATGCCACTTTTGCTTCTGGTAAACAGTCTGCACCCTAATATATTTTCCAGATTATGTATCGTCCTGGTCACAGCCGGCTGGCTGGTCTTTAATACTGATGCTGCCTTTGTCAGATTCTCATATTTTGATACGTAATAAAAAACTTTATAATATTCAAAATTTGCGTTCATTCTGTTCTCCGTCTTTCATTGTCTTATGTACAGTAACATATTTTACGCGCCTATTCTATCACAATTCTTTTTTCTGTACAATCTGATATGTCCAGAGTGTGTATTACTGTTTACTTCGTTATGTTACTGTTCACTCCGTTCACAGTAACGTATCCAAAATTCATTCCAGATTGCCTGCGGCAATGGAATTTTGGCTTGTATGTCTCGG
>NZ_JAJDML010000006.1:0-123843 GCF_020594215.1 Blautia sp. DFI.1.216 | reverse complement strand
TAACCGGATAAAAAAAGAACCGCGGGACACGCGGGGATAGCCTGTTTTAGCTTTGCCCTGAAGGGCAATCGAGCAGGAAGCCCCATTTCAAAATCTGTAAGATTTAAGTGGCGGGAGCATGTCACTGGAGCTGTATTATGTGCAGGAATCGCAGTGATCCTGACAGCATTATGCAGTGTTTTATGTCCTCAGATTCTGCATATTTTATCTGTACCAGAGGACATTTATGACAATGCATATAGTTATCTGCTGATCATTTTCCTGGGGATTCCCTTTACGATTTTATATAACTATCTGTCCAGTATTTTGAGGTCAGTGGGAGACAGCAGAACACCGTTTATATTTCTGGCATTATCTGCTGTTCTGAACATTTTTCTGGATTTATTCTGTATCGTAGTGCTGAAACTTGGATGTGCCGGAGCTGCCATTGCAACCATTTCCGCACAGGCGATCAGTGGAATCTTGTGCCTTATTTTTATTATCCGCAAAATGAAACTTCTGTGGCTCAAGAAAGAAAACAGGACAATAAAAGGGGATGCAGTAAAGGAACTTCTGGCAATGGGAATGCCTACGGGACTTCAGTTCTCCATCACAGCTATCGGAAGTATGGTTATGCAGTCTGCGAACAACGGGCTTGGAAGTACATATGTATCAGCTTTTACTGCAGCAATGAAGATCAAGCAGTTTACCATGTGTCCATTTGATGCTATCGCAACCTCTGCTTCTGTATTCTGTAGCCAAAATCTTGGAGCAGGACAGTCTGACAGGATTAAGAAAGGATTGCGCTGTGGTATTACAGTGGGAGTAGGATATGGTATTGCGGCAGGAATTTTACTGATTTTTGCAGGGCATACACTTTCTATGCTGTTTGTTGGAAAGAGTGCGGTGGCAGTTCTGGATGCCTCTGCCAAATACCTCAGATGTATGGGATTTTTCTACTGGAGTCTTGGTATTCTCAATGTCGCCCGTATGGTAACTCAAGGACTTGGATATTCAGGCAGAGCCGTTTTCTCCGGCGTAACAGAAATGATCGCCAGAACAGTTGTCTGTCTTGGATTTGTAGGAACTTTTGGCTTCACAGCCATCTGCTTCGCTGACCAGACTGCCTGGATCACAGCAACCTGCTATATTTTTCCGACATGCCTGTGGTGCATCCGAAAGTCTACAAAAATGCTTGCATCTAATAAAAGTATGACAAAATAAGAAAACAGCTATGCAAGAGCAGCAGATAAAAATATCTGTATTCTTCATAGCTGTTTTTATGTATGGTTTATATATGGTAAAGCTATTGACTATATGGATATCAGGTTAAAAGAGCTTCTGCTCAGATGCTTTTTTATCCGTAAATGGTCCTGCGACAGTTTTGACATCTCTGTGATTTCCAGAGAAATCCTGATTAAAGATAATCGGGCTTCCGTCAGGATTTTCGTATTTCTGCTCCGGTTCGAATGCCATACCAAGTGTTTCAGTTGAGATGATACCGTCGTTTTCTTCTTTGATGATATCATACAGGTTGGTCTTCAGATACCAGCCATCTTCTTTCTCTTCAACAGAGATATCTACAGTGTGTTCTGCATCTGTGACTGCATTTGTTTCTTTTTCCCATGCACGTGCTCCATTGAAATAGAGATTGCCGGATGCCCATACAGGAAGATGATCATAATAGCAGTTGCCTGTTGTTTCAGAACCCATTCCGCAGTAACCTTCGAACTGTCTGTTCCATTCATCAAAGGTTGGATATCCGTTAAATTTGAAAGTTCCTGTAATCACATTGCAGTCATCCCACATATTTCCATTGTTACCCATAAGATCAGCCAGATCCTGCATACAAGGACGGATTGGTTTCTGAACGAAGATGTTGTTGTAGAATCTGTCATCTCCATGAAGGATGGTCATAAATCCTGCAACCTGAGTTCCGTGTTTGGTGTGATATGGAGTATATCTCGGAGATGGAATATCAGGTGCACCGTTGTCTGTACCGATACCAACAGAAACGAAGCCGCCGCAGATCAGGTTATGTACAAGGGCAACACCCTGGGTTGCAATTTTCAGTGCACGGTCAGACAGCAGGATATTGTGGTCGATCAATGTCGGACCATGGGAAACCTCAACGAAGATATCTTCTCCTACGCTTGTGACAGCGTCATCCCCTGCCTCGAAGTCATTAGGAAGAGCATTGTCATGGAAGAGATTTCCTGTAACGCGGGTTCCCTGTGCCTGCCAGTCAAGCCACAGACCACGGGTGCAGTTGTGGATATGGTTGCGGCGGAAAATAACATCGATAGCAGCATGCATTTTGATACCGCCAATCTCTGCTCCTGCCAGATTCTGCTTGTTATTAATGTGGTGGATATGGTTGTCTTCAATAACAGAGAATACGCCTCCAAGATGTCCTACAATACCTGTCTGACCGCAGTCATGGATTTCACATCTGCGCACAATATGGGAACCGATGTGTTCTTTATCCCATCCTTCATAGGAAGCCTGGCAGATGCAGTCGCGTTCTGTCTGAGTTCCGTCTTTGTATTTCCACTTTAACCATTTGTTATCATTTTCAGGCTGCAGATATTTACCAAGAGAAATACCGCTGCATTTGGATTCATAGATTTCACAGTCTTCGATGATCCATCCTTTGGACCAGTGAGGACCGACCATTCCCTCCTGATAAGCGGTAGGGGGAGCCCACTGAGTAGCAGCCTGACTGATGCGGAAACCGGAGAGTGTGATATATCCGATTCCTTCACTTTCTGGATAGAAGCAGTTTCTTCTTACACTGATCTCAACATTTTCTTTATTGGGATCTTTTTCATGGAAGTTTGCATAAATAATTGTCTGATTATTGGCTTCATCCTGTTCTGCGTACCATGTATATACAGAGAAATCAGGATCCCATGAGATAGTACTTTTTTGTGGATTTTTAACTTTATCCAGAGTGGTTACTTCATACATGGATTTTTCATTCAGATATACATCTCCTGTATGAGCAATAAATGTAGCGATAAACCAATCTCCGGATACCAGGGTAGTAAATGGGTTATAATCACCGAAGATTCCGTTCGGAATGACTGCTTTCCATACAGTGCCTTCTACATTTTCCCAGTCTTTGACAGCTTCACTTCCTGTAATGTGCGCCTGTCCTTTTATTGCAGAACGGTAGGTGATACGCTTGTCTGCCGTTCCAGCGTGAATCGGATTAACAGCTTCACGGTATAATCCCGGTGCAACGATGACTTCATCTCCCGGAAGTGCCTTTGCAGCGGCCTCCTGAATAGTTTTGAATGGATTTTCTTTTGTTCCGTTTCCGGTCTGGATCACGGATGCATCAACGTAAATAATCATTATAAAAACCTCCCGGCCTTCTGGCCTGAATCCTTCTGTTTGCGGGCGAAATGCCCATAAGATATGTAATCTAGTGTAGCATGTAGATATGCAGCGAAACAATGGAATCCTGTGTCATTTTGTATGAATTTTGTGATGATTCATTACTGTTCACTGAAAACGTCGGATTCGAAAATAAGAGAACGAAAGAATTTCTGGCAAAAATCCTGTAAATAGAATAAATCTTGATACTTAAAACTTAAAATAGTGAGTAAATACCGGGCTTTATTTACCAGTAACTTTTACCTGCATATTATATAGACTTTGATGTAAATACTCTGCAGATGATATATTATAAAAAATACAAATATTTCCAGAAAGTGCAGGCTATCATGAATAAAAAGAAATCAAAGAATAAAAAACAGGATAAGCAGAGTGAGAAGCCGGTTCCGAGGAAAAAGGAAGAGGAGCAGACAGAAGGAACTGGTAGAAATTCAGCTCAGAACCCTTGCTATGGATTACTGGTCTGTACTGGAATATCATATATATACTGCCTGGATTTCAAAAACAAAAATCCAGGCAGTTATTTTAATACCAGCGTGTCATTGGCAGATCATTATTGATTCCTTTAGTCATCAGAATCTGGTGCAGATCAATAATTCCGTTATGGAAGGTTGCAGCACATGCTGACAGGTAAAGTTCCCACATACGCAGGAAGGATTCATCAAACATGGTCTTTTCCTTTTCTATATTCTCACGGAAATTCTTTTCCCAGTGGAGCAGAGTTTTATTGTAATGCAGACGCAGATTTTCAATGTCCAGAGTGTGGAAATTGTCCTCTGCCATATGATTTAGGATTTCTCTCAGACTGGGAACAGTTCCGCCTGGAAAGATATATTTCTTGATCCATGGATCACCCGGATGTTCTTTCAGTGCACTGATAAAATGAAGCAGGAATAATCCGCCCGGTTTCAGAACTTTCTCTACACAGTCAAGGAAGAGCTGATAATTGTCACGACCAACATGTTCCAGCATTCCCACACTGACTACCCGGTCAAACTGATAGTTATGTTTCGGCAGATCACGGTAATCCATCAGTTCCACTGTAAGATAATCTTCCAGGCCCTGATCTTTGATGCGCTTCTGGAATTCTGTATATTGTTCGTGGCTTAAAGTGATTCCTGTACCATGTACTTTGTATTTTTTGGCAGCCTCAATCAGCAGAAAACCCCATCCGCAGCCGATATCAAGAAGACTCATACCTTCTTCCAGGTGTAATTTTTTCAGAATATAATCTACTTTATTAACCTGTGCCTGATATAAAGAGTCATCGTCATGAATGAAGTAGCCACAGGAATAACTCATGGTTTCGTCCAGCCATAATTTATAAAAATCATTTCCGATATCATAGTGGCTGGTGACTTCCTTTTCCTGATTTTTTTTGGATGTAGAACTGAACATGATCTTTTTCAGAGCAGATTCATTGGTAGAAAATTTGCTCATCTGTCCCAGAAAATGATCCAGTGCCTCGTAAAGATTTCCTTCAATATCCAGATCTCCCCGCATATAAGCCTCGCCTAATGCCAGGGAAGTGCTTTTTAGCAGCTCGGCCAGAGGAATTGTTTCCTTAAAATTTACTGTAAATGTGGGTTCTCCCTCTCCGATCGGATATTCGGAATTCTTGAACCTTACCAGAAATGGATAGTCCGTAAAGCGTTCAAGGAATTGCACCATTGCCTTTTCTTCAGCCTTTTCTCCTAATGTCTCAAACATAATAGTTTACCTCCTTTAACACAAAACTATGATACACCTTTGGGGGTGCTTATCGTCAAGGGGAGAATTAAACAAAGATATCTGGGAAATTGGTCAGACTTGTAGCAGAATAATGGAAATAGAAGAAGAAACAAAAAGTTCACAAAAAACATCTTGACCATCAAAGAAACACAAGTTATAATCTTGTCTTTGACAGTTACTAAACAAAAAAATCGCTGTACCTCTTGATTTTACTGAGGTTCGGCGATTTTTTGTGTTGTTTTGGAATATAGTATTTTATTCCCGGCCTTTTCATCGTTCTTAGTTTATCCAAGATCGTTTCGCAGCTGATGGCATTTTCCAGGTTTCTTTCAAGGTAACGATATTATATCACTAATGCAAGGAAACATATAAGGAAATGGGCTTTTATGCGTATATCGTCTTGGAGAAAAACCAGTCTTGTTTCAAAATCAGTTTTCATTATACGGAAACATTCCTCGATTTCCCAACGACCTTCGCTGACTTTTAAGATATCTTTTACGTCATCGTCTAAGAGGTCTGTAGTTACTGCATACATCCCATCATATAAGGCTTCCTGTTCGATCTTTTCTGTGTCCAGATAATTGTGGATCTTTGCAGTTTCTCCATCTTCAGTTGCTGCGACTTTCCCTATGAATCGAGCAGGATCATTCGGATTCCTACGTTCCTTCTTTATCGTACCGGTGCTGAGCATTTTTTCAGCACGTTCTATCTGGGCATCTCAAACGGATTTCTGATATCTTGCATACTGTGGTTTTAAAGAAGTTGGTTTATTTGCATTTCCCTTATTGTTAATATAGCTTTTGGCAATATAAAAGGATTTCGAATTTTTTGATTTTGATGTAGTTACTTTCATGGAAAATCCCTCTACACACTTCTGAAAATAATGCTATATAATACTATAAAATAAAGCAAAAAATTTGACATAAAAAAGCAGGTACCATAAGGACTGCAAGCATTTTTTCTTATATTCAACTGTCAAACTCCCGTGTTCACTGACAACGTCGGATTTTGTTTTTTTTCTGAAAGTTTTTTGCGATTTTCTAAGAAGTATGATATAATATAACGTTATATAATGTTTGCACATGGAAGGAGTTATCGATGAGTTTGGATAAAAAATCACAGTTACCATTATATGCTCAGTTAATGAAAGAGATAAAAGATCAGATTCGAAAGGGAACATATAAGGAAGGAGATCAGATTCCCACAGAAGGAGAATTATCCGCTGCCTATCAGGTCAGCAGGATTACAGTGCGCAGAACAATTGAAGAGTTATGCTCTCAGGGATTTCTTGTAAAAAGACAGGGAAAAGGAACTTTTGTGGAAATACCCAAAATATATCGTAAAATAGAAAATGATAACAACATGAGTTTTTCTGAAGCGTGTCGTTCAAATGGAAGAAAGCCGTCTTCACATATCATTTCCTGTCATATTACGGAAATGCAGGAATGGCAGCAGGATTTTTTTAAACCTGAACATACTAAGATATATCATATAGAACGAATTCTGTCAGCCGATAACTTGCCGATTATTTATGAACATATTTATATTCCAACCGATTTTCTGCCAGATTTTCAGGTGGAAAAGCTGGAAAATGGATCTCTTACACGTCTTCTCAGTAAAGAATATCATATGAAAGAATCTGAAAAAGCGAGAAGTACAGTAGAAGTCAGTACAGTTTCTCAACCAGTGGCAGGATACCTTAGAATGAATGAAGGAGAACCTGTTATGATTCTGGCAAGCTATATTAATAATGAAAAAGAAGAACCTTTATATATCAGTTATGAAATTATTGCTGGTTCACGTTACAAAATTTCTATATAAACAACGAAAATGTAATATTAATAGATGGTGAAGAACCGTTTAAACACGAAAGGTTATATTGAATAAAAAGAAGGATTTCAAATCTTGTTTTCAGCACAGAAATATACTCTGAAAATGAGAAACGGAAATCCTTTTTTTGTGTGTTATAGACAAAAAAATAAAGAATAAAATATCAAGAATTCACAAAGTTATGATTTGCCCAAAAGGTCATATTGTATTATAACGTTATATAATGATATAATACAAACCAAGAAAGGAGGACGTGATAAATGAAAAAAAGATTTTCAAAAGTGATTATTGCAAAACATCTTTTTGACGGTATAAATGAGAAAGATTACGAAGGATATCTGTGTTTAAGTGGAAATCATATTGTCGAAAAAAAAGCAGGAAAACCTGAAAAAGATATTTTGGATCAGGCACAGGAAGTTCTTAATTTCAGGGATGAACTGGTTATGCCGGGAATTACAGATACTCATACATTTTTTACCGGATATGCAATTTATCATGTAGGAGCAGATTTTTCGAAAGTGACAGATAATGAAGAGGGATGCTGTATTCTGAGAAAATATGAGCAGAAGAAACATCCGAAGGGAGCATTACTGGGTCATGGATGGAATCCGGAGATGTGGGACAGGCAGAACGGAGAAGAAATGCTGGAGGAGAAATTTCCAAATAAAGCGGTGATCATTTTTTCGGCAGATCGTTCCTGTTGTATTATGAATCAGAAAGCCAGAAACATTTATCAGTTTTCGGCAGAAACATGTTATCCGGAAAGCTATTACCGCATCATGAGAGAATATCTGAATGACCGGGAATTTATTAAAAAGGAATTTTCAGATTATATGAAAATGATGAATTCCAGAGGGGTAACTACTGTAAAGGAAATGGGATTTGATGACTTTTATGGATTTACAGATTATCTTAAAGAACTGGAAGATTCTGAAGATCTTAATCTGAGAACCTTCTTTATGTCACAGCCTGTAGGTGAAGGAATGAATCTTGTTTATGCCCGCAGAATGAGAGAGCAGTTTACAGGAAATAAGATTCGTTTCAGTGGTTTTAACCGGATGACTGATGGTACGATTGCTTCTTATAAGGGTGACTTAAAAGAGCCATATGAAAATCAGGATTTCTGCTGTAAAGATCCGGTTCCATATGAAGAAATTGAAAAAGACGTTCTGGAAGCAGATGCAGAAGATTTCAGATGGTCTTTACATGCACAGGGAGATGGTGCAGTAGGAAAAATCACAGAAATTTATCAGAAATGCAAGAAGGTTCAGGGAAAGCTGAAAAACAGACATGCAATTACAGATATGGAGTTTACAGATCCAAAGGATTTGGAAATCCTTGGTCGGATTGGGGTAACAGCAGAATTATATTTTCAGATTATGTCACTGGATCCGGCAGATGTGCTGATTAATAATATTAAACAGACGATAGGTACAGAGCGTGGAAAATATTACTGGAACCGCCGTAAAATGCAAGACAGTGGAATGAATTTAAGTGGTGCCACAGATTTACCGTTACTGCTTACCAGTATACCGGAATCTATCTATTATTCCTGTGGAGGATACATGGATGGACGTGCTGAAGCATTTCAATCAGAAAATACTCTTACTGTACCGGAACTTCTGAAAGCATGGACAATCGGTGGACAGAAAAATCTGGGTATGGAAGAAGTACTTGGAACGTTAGAAGAAGGGAAACTGGCAGATATTACTGTGTTTGACAGAAATTTACTTGAAATTAATCCGGTAGATGCCAGGGATGCAAGGGTTGTAATGACAATCATGGACGGAAGAACCGTTTTTACAGAAAATAGTCAGACAGAAAAAAATTGATCTGACAGAAAACAATAAGAAAAGGGGAAGGTAAAATGGAAGAAAAGAAAAAATTCAAACTTCATATGCCACATGTGCTCACATTGATTTTTTTCCTGATCATTGTAGTGGCAATACTTACATGGATTCTTCCAAGTGGTGAGTTTGAACGAAAGGTAATGGAAACTTCTGCAGGAGAAAGAAGTGTAGCAGTAGCAGGAACTTATCATTCGGTAGATAAAGTTCTTGAAGATGGAACAAATTTAAGACAGGGAATTGCTCAGGTACTTATGGCACCTGGAAAAGGAATTCAACAGATGGTAGAGGTTCTTGCATTTGTCTTTATTATCGGCGGTGTATTTCAGATTATGGCCAAGACTAATGCACTGAATATGGGAATTCAGAAGATTGTGAAAAAACTTGGAGCAAAAGAAATTCTGATCATACCGATTCTAATGGTTCTTTTTGGATTGGGTGGAAGTACCTTTGGAATGTCAGATGAGTTGATTCCATTTTATTTGTTGATCATGCCAATTATGTTTGCAATGGGATATGATTCCATGACTACTTTTATGACAGTCTGCTTATCTGCAACAGTTGGTTATGCCGCATCTACAGTAAATCCGTTTTGTGTATTGATTGCACAGGGCATTGCCGGGATTCAGGGAAATCCACAGCTGGTATTTAGAATGCTCCAGTTTGTGATTATGATGGCTTTGGTTATTGCTTTTGTAACCTGGAGAGCATTTAAGATTAAGAAAAATCCTGAAAAGTCTATTACGTATCAGGATGATTTGATCAAGAAAAAAGAAATGAATACGGATATTGATTTTAATCAGGAAATGACAATTCGTCAGAAGTTGGTGCTCATCACTTTTGTGATCGGAATGGTTATAGTGGTAGTAGGACTTGTAAAAAATGGCTGGTATATGAATGAATTATCCATGTGTTTTCTGGGAATGGGAATCCTGATGGGAATCTTTGGTGGTATGAATGAAACAGAAATAGCAGAAGAGTTTATCAATGGTGTAAAGGATATTGCATTTGCAGCTATGGTAATTGGTTTTTGCAGTGGAATCATGGTAATTGCGCAGGATGGAATGATTATTGATACTATTTTAAATGCATTAAGTGGACTGGTAGAAAAATCCAATAATGTTGTTTTCTCGGCAGTGATGTATGTGGTTCAGTCTTTACTGACATTGTTAGTACCGTCCTCCTCAGGACTGGCAGCATTATCTATGCCAATCATGGCACCTTTATGTGACCTTCATGGTGTAAATCCGGAAGCGGCAGTTACAGCTTTACAGTATGGAAATCAGTTGACAAACCTTATGAGTCCGGTAGCAGGAACAACAGTAGCGGGGCTTGCAATCTGCAAGATTTCATTTGGACAGTGGTGGAAAACTATCTGGAAAATGTTTTTGATCATGGCGGTTATAGCAATTGTATTCTGTACAATTTCAGCAGGATTATAGAAAACTATAAAATATAAATAAAAGGAGATTATTAAAATGAACAGACCAGAAGAATTAATCAAAAAAATCTATGAAGAGCAGGGACAGATTAATGATGTATTTTTTACAGCATGTGGAGGTTCTTTAGTAGATCTTTATCCAGGATTCTATTTTATCAATGCAGAATCAGAAACTATGCACTCTCATTGGCTTACAGCAAAAGAGTTGATTGTATCCCCATCCAAATTTCTGAAAAAGGGTGCACTTGTAATTCTTTGCTCTCATGGTGGTAATACAAATGAAACTGTAAATGCAGCGAAACTTGCCAAAGAACGTGGTGCAGCAGTGATTACCATGACACATAATCCAAATTCTATCTGTGCACAGGAAGATATGAATCCAGTCGTATATAGCTGGGAAGATGATACAAATGAAAAAGAAAGACCGCAGGGAATTGTAATGCGTGTTCTTAATGAACTGATGAAGTTACAGGAGCCATCTTATACAAAATATGAAGCTGTACTGGATGGACTTGAAAAAGCTGACGGTATTGTCCGTGCAGCAGTAAAGAAAGTACAGAACCGTACATGGGTATTTGCTGAGAAATATTTTGAAGAGCCGTTCCTTTATATTATGGGCTCTGGTGCTTCTTATTCACAGGCATATGGTTTCTCTATCTGTTCTCTTCAGGAAATGCAGTGGATGGATTGCTGCTATCTGCATTCCGGCGAATATTTCCATGGACCATTCGAATGCACAGATGAAGACCATCTCTACATTCTTCTTATGGGAACAGGTGCAGCCAGAGTTATGGATGAACGAGCACTTACTTTCCTGAAAAAATATGGAAAGAAATATGAAGTAATTGATGCTAAGGAACTGGGAATTGATGCAATTGACGAAAGCGTAAATGAATATTTCTGCCCAATGGTATTCTATGCAATGTCAGTAGCATATCGTACAGGTTTACAGGACAAGAGAAGACATCCTCTTGATATGAGAAGATACATGGGTGTTGTAGAATATTAATATTCTTTCGTAACAAGTCTGGCAGATATGAATCTGCCAGATAAAAAAGGAGAAGAAAAATGGTAAAGTATAATACAAAAGTATTGGGATTTGGTGATAATGTAGTTGATCTGTATGAACATTCTCATATGATGTATCCAGGCGGGAATTGTGTAAATCTGTGTGCATATTCCAAAATGTTTGGTGTAGAGAGAGCTGCATATATGGGATATTTTGGAAGTGATGACATTGCAGAATTTGTAATTTCAGTATTAAATGAACTTGGAATTGAAACTGTAAAGTGCAAACAGTTGGTAGGAGAAAACGGATGGTCTAAATGTACACTTCGTGATGGAGACCGTATATTTGGGGATTATAATGAAGGTGGAGTAAGAGGAAAGACTCCGTATATTCTTGACCGTTTTGACCTTGAATATATGAAAGAATTTGATTTTGTGCATACGGGAAATTATTGCTATACAGAATCACAGCTGAAAGTTATGAAAGAGGCTGGTATAAAAATTTCCTTCGATTTTTCTGATGACTCTTCCAAAGAATATTATGAAAAATATGCACCATACATTACATATGCATTTTGTTCTTTTGACGGAGATGATGAAGCAGCAAAAGAACATCTGAAATTTATTCATTCCCTGGGACCAGAGCTGGTATCTCTTACCAGAGGCTCTAAAGGCTGCATTATGTATGATGGTGAACAGTTTTATACACAGCCGGCAACACTTATTGACAATGTGGTAGATACAATGGGTGCCGGAGATTCTTTTCTGACTTCTTTTATGGATTGTTATATTGATCAGCTGAAAAGAGGAACTGACAGACAGGAAGCAATCCGTACTTCTTTAAAAGAAGCTTCTAAATTTGCAGCACATGTATGTACACTCAATGGTGCTTTTGGATACGGAAAACCATACGAGGATTAGAAATATAATATATAAAGTGAAAGATAAAGAGGAGAAAATATATGCTGTACCATGGAAATGCAATGGATTACATATATGAAACTCCTGATATCCTGCAATACATATTGGAACATAAGAAGGAAATTCTTGAGGACAGCAACAGAGTGCTGAAAGATAAGAAAATATCAGAAATTTACCTGACAGGTTCAGGATCTTCTTATAATGCAGCAGTAGCTGTAGCCGATTTTGCAAAGAAATTACTGGGTATACGGGTTACACCTGTATACCCAGTAATGCTTATAGAGGATTATGAATTTATTTCAAAAAGCGCAGTGGTAACAGGAATTTCACAACAAGGAACCAGTGCAGCAGTCATAAAGGCACTGGACGATGTTAGAGAGCGCGGTATTGCCACAATTTCAATGACCGGTGAATATGATACGGAAATTACCAGACATGCAGATGCTAACATATATATTGAATGTGGTTATGAAGATGCTGGTGCAACAACCAAAGGTTTTACGGCAACAGTATTGACTTTGATGATATGGATTATTGATACTGCCGAAAGCATTGGAAGGATTACAAAAAAAGAAGCTGAAAACTATAAAAAGCGAATAGATGTTGTAATAAAGAATATGAAAAATATTCTGCAGATAAGCAAACTCTGGTGCTCAGAAATATCAGAGAAACTAAAAGATAATGAAGATATGATACTTATTTCCGGTAATAAAATGAGGAGTTTGCTGCTGGAGGGAATATTAAAATTTTCTGAGACCTGCAGATTTCCGGTGAGGGGATATGAGGCAGAAGAATTTATGCATGGTATGTATAATGCTGTCACTTCAAAAACTAACTTTTTATATATTTTTCCACCTAATGGTTATGAAAGAAATCGAATGGAAAAATTGTTCGATTATTATACAAAGCAGGGTTACTGTTTATTTGGGATTAATTCCAAACAGGTAGATGAAAATATAAAATATATACTGAACTGTAAATTTACAGATGATCCTGAGTTTTCAATTCTGGAATATATTCTGCCTGTACAAATGTTGTTTGTTATGACATCACGGGCAAGAAAGATAGATTTGAATATTCCGTCAGATCCTGATTTTCATAGATATATGGGTAGTAAACTGGAAAAATAGGAAAGTGAAATTATATGGGTATTATTGAGCTGTGAACAGGTAACAGAAGAAAGCATGGAGGATAAAATGGAGAAATTAATCAACAGAGAACAATTGGCAGGTATGAATATTCATTATTTATTTTATTCATTGGAATATTTTCTTGATGCACAAAAAGAAGCCGGATTTAAAACAATTGAGTTATGGCCTGGAACACCGCATTTCTTTTTAAGCTATATAGAATATTCTGACTGTAAACATGTCAGAAAACTTCTTGATGAAAGAGATTTGACTGTGAAGGTGATTACACCGGAAAATTGTACATACCAATATCAGTTCGCTGCACAGGAAAAAGAGCAGTTTGAAAAAAGTATGGCATATTTTAAGAAAGCTCTGGATGCCGGTGAAGAATTGGGTGTAGAAACAATGGCAATCAATTCAGGATGGGGATATTGGAATGAAGACAGGGAGGAAGCCTGGAAACGTTCAAGGGAAATGCTGTCTGTTCTGGCAGAATATGCCAAAACAAAAAATATCCGACTGGCAATGGAATCTCTTCGTCCGCAGGAATCCAACCTTGCTACTACGGTATATGATGTAAAAAGAATGCTGGATGAAGTAAATCATCCAAATCTGAAAGCGATGATTGATACCACAGCAATGGGAGTTGCCGGTGAAACAATTGATCAATGGTTTGATATACTTGGAGATGATATTATCCACATGCATTTTATTGATGGAAATCCTTATGGCCATCTGATTTGGGGGGATGGAACGCATAATCTTGAGGAGTTTCTGAAGGCAATCAATCGTCATGGATATAAGGGATATCTGGGACAGGAAATTACAGAATTTGACTATTTTAAAGATCCGGCTAGGGCAGATAAACGGAATATGAAAGCATATGAAACATTTATACGCTAAAACTCATATTATAGGAGACCAGCTATGAGTGATAAAATGAGAATAAAAATTTTTTCATGCATCATGCTTACTCTGTTTTTCTTATGTGCATGTAGAACGCAGAGTGTCTATGCTAAGGAAAAGATAACTGTCGGAACGAATGCAGAATATGCACCGTTTGAATATCTGGACAGTGATGGAAATCTCACGGGTTTTGATTATGAACTTCTGGAAGCAATTGCCCAAGAAGAAAATCTGGAATTGGAATGGAAAGATATGCCCTTTGATTCTTTGGTTGGTTCTATGGAAACCGGAAATATTCAAATTATTGCAGCAGCGATAGGACCAACAAAAGAAAGGGAAAAAAGTGTAGATTTTTCGGATGTTTATTATACGGGATCCCAGAGTATTGTAAGCAGTCAGAAAACACCTTTGTATGATTTTGCTGGATTATCCGGGAAAAGAGTAGCAGTTTTGGAAGGATCCCAGAGTGATTTCATTGTATCCGGAGAGAATACAGACTATGGTGTTGTTGAAAATGCAACAGTTGTCCGCTTTAAGAACGCTGCAAGTGCAGTAATGGAACTGAAAAACGGAGGTGTAAATGCTGTACTAATTGATACTATTATGGCAGAGATTTACTGCAGACAGAACGATGATATTGTTTATCAGAAAGTGGATGGAACGGAAGAGGATACAGTGTATTGTATTGAAAAAGGAAATGCAGAACTTTTAAATACAGTAAATGAGGGACTGAAAAAGTTAAAAGATAATGGAGAATATGACCAGATTTATGAAAAATTTTTCTCAGGAGAAAATGATACAACGCAAGTTCAGATAGCAGATAACACAGGAATAATTGGAACTTTCAAATTTATTTTTCTGCAGGATAACCGTTGGAAATATTACCTGAATGGACTACAGGTTACGATCTTGGTTTCAATCATGTCAGTACTTTTGGGAACTGTGATTGGATTAATGGCAGCAATGATAAAATTGAATGCTGACCGTAAGAAAAAAGAAACTGTATTGTCGAGGATTATCCATATATATGTAGATGTGATTCGTGGAACCCCTTCGGTATTACAATTGATGATCGTGTATTTTGCTGTCTTTCACAGTCGGTTGGGATATGTGGCAGCAGTTGTGAGCTTTGGGATCAACAGTGGTGCCTACGTGTCTGAGGTGATACGTGCCGGAATTATGGCAGTTGATAAAGGACAGCAGGAAGCCGGAAGATCTCTGGGACTTGGATATAAAGATACAATGAGATTTATTATTATTCCACAGGCTTTAAAAAATATTCTGCCTGCAATGGGAAATGAATTTATACAGTTGATTAAAGAGACTTCCATTTTGGGATATGTAGGTATTATGGATCTTACCAAAGCTTCCAGTTATGTTTCGTCAAGAACATATCAGATGTTTATACCATTGATAACTGCTGGAATTATGTATTATCTGATTGTGAAAATACTCTCTATATTTCTCGAAAAGATGGAAAGGAGAATGAGACAAAGTGATTAGTGTACATAATCTGAAAAAATCTTTTGGAAATGTGCAGGTTCTCAAGGGTATTAATATAGAAATACGAAAAGGTGAATGTGTCTGTATTATTGGCCCTTCAGGATCTGGAAAATCTACTTTTTTGAGATGCCTGAATCTTCTGGAGGTACCAGATGAAGGAGAAATTATTATACGAGGGGAGAGTATTCTGGAAAAAAGGAAAGATATTGATAAATATCGAGAAAATGTAGGAATGGTATTTCAGCATTTTAATTTATTTCCCAATATGACAGTGCTGAAAAATATAACTCTTGCACCTGTAAGATTAGGAAAATGGAAAAAAGAGGAAGCAGATGAAAAAGCAATAGGACTGTTAAAAAAAATTGGATTGGAGAAGAAAGCATTATCTTATCCATCAAAGCTTTCCGGAGGTCAAAAACAAAGGGTTGCGATTATAAGAGCACTGGCTATGAACCCTGAAATTCTTTTATTTGATGAACCAACTTCAGCATTAGATCCTGAAATGGTAGGAGAAGTACTTGATGTAATGAAGAAATTGGCAGGAGAGGGAATTACAATGCTTATAGTTACCCATGAAATGGGATTCGCCAGAGAAGTGAGTGACAGGGTATTGTTTTTTGATCAGGGAGTTATATTAGAAGACGGTTCTCCAGAAAAAGTATTTGAAAAGCCACAACATAAGAGAACGAAAGAATTTCTTGCTAAAGTTTTATAAAATTCGAGTTACAAAAAGAAGATAGTGTTATGGTTGGTGTAATGTAAAAAAGAAACAAAAAGTTCACAAAAAACATCTTGACCGTCAAAGAAACACAAGTTATAATCCCCTATATAAAAATTTTCGTGCAAAGAGCAGACAATGGGGTCTGAGAAAGAATCCCATTGTCTGCTCTTTTTTTGCGTACTACGAGGATTTTTGCATATTATAATCCGCACAATTCGAGAGGAGGAATATCATGAGGCTGAATCCCAAAGAACAGGAAAAATTAATGCTTCATATGGCAGGAAATCTTGCAAAAGAGAGAAAGGAAAGAGGTCTGAAACTGAATTACGTGGAGGCACTTGCGTATATCAGTTCTGAACTCCTGGAGCTTGCAAGAGATGGTAAAACAGTAGTAGAGCTGATGCAGCTTGGAACCAAGATTCTTACAAAGGATGACGTAATGGATGGTGTTGCTGATATGATCGGTGAAGTTCAGGTAGAGGCAACATTCCCGGATGGAACCAAGCTTGTGACAGTACATAATCCAATTCAGTAAGGAGGAGAATGAGCATGAAGATCGGTGAAATTATGGCCGCAGATCGTGAGATCACACTTAATGAAGGCAAGAAAACAGTGACAGTAACAGTGGCAAACAAAGGCGACAGACCGGTTCAGGTCGGTTCTCATTTTCACTTCTTTGAAGTAAATAAATGCCTTTCTTTTGACAGGGAAAAAGCCTATGGATATCATCTGGACATTCCTTCAGGAACATCTGTAAGATTTGAGCCGGGTGAAGAAAAAGAGGTTCAGCTTACAGAAATGGGCGGCAGACAGAGAGTATTCGGACTGAATGACCTTACCCGCGCCCAGGCAACTGACGATACAAAAGCAGCATCCATGGAAACTGCGAAATTAAAAGGATTTCTGTAAGGAGGGACAATAATGAGTACAAAAATTTCCGGAAGCAAATATGCGGCAATGTATGGCCCGACTACAGGAGATAAGGTACGTCTGGCAGATACAAGCCTTGTGATCGAGGTAGAAAAAGATTATACAACCTATGGAGACGAAGTAAAGTTCGGCGGCGGCAAGACAATCCGTGACGGTATGGGACAGTCTGTAAAAACCTGCAGCAAAGACGGAGATCTGGATCTGGTAATTACCAATGCATTGATCGTAGACTCTACAGGAATCGTAAAAGCAGATATCGGTATCAAAGACGGCAAAATCGCAGGAATCGGTAAAGCCGGAAATCCGGACATCATGGATGGCGTCACACCTGGAATGACAGTGGGTGCATCTACAGAAGCACTTGCAGGAGAGGGAATGATCGTAACTGCAGGTGGAATTGATACCCATATCCATTTCATCAGCCCACAGCAGATCGACTGTGCATTATACAGTGGTGTAACTACTATGATCGGAGGTGGTACAGGCCCTGCAGACGGTACAAACGCAACTACCTGTACACCTGGACCATGGAACTTAAAAATGATGTTAAAGGCAGCCGAGGAATACCCGATGAACTTAGGCTTCCTTGGAAAAGGTAACTGCTCAGACGAAGCTCCTCTCATTGAGCAGGTTAAGGCTGGAGCTATGGGACTGAAGATCCATGAGGACTGGGGGGCAACACCTGCAGTTATCAATCACTGTCTGAATGTGGCAGATGAATATGATGTACAGGTTGCCATCCATACAGACACATTAAATGAAGGTGGATGTGTGGAAGATACACTTGCAGCCATCGGCGGCAGAACCATCCACACTTATCATACAGAGGGTGCAGGCGGTGGACATGCACCGGATATCATCCGCGCAGCAGCAGCTCCGAACGTACTGCCATCCTCCACAAACCCAACAATGCCATATACAGTAAACACTCTGGATGAGCATCTGGATATGCTGATGGTCTGCCATCATCTTGACAAGAGAATCCCGGAAGATGTTGCATTTGCAGATTCCCGAATCCGTCCTGAGACAATCGCAGCAGAGGATGTTCTTCATGATATGGGTATCTTCAGTATGATGAGCTCTGACTCTCAGGCTATGGGACGTGTAGGTGAGGTTATCACACGTACCTGGCAGACAGCAAGCAAGATGAAAGATGAGAGAGGTGCACTTCCGGAAGATGCAGGACATGACAATGACAACTTCCGTGTAAAACGTTATATCTCCAAATATACCATCAATCCGGCGATCACACACGGTATTTCCCAGTATGTGGGCTCTGTGGAAGAAGGTAAATTCGCAGACCTCGTTCTCTGGAATCCAGTATTCTTTGGTGCAAAACCGGATATTATCATCAAAGGCGGTATGATCATTGCATCTAAGATGGGCGATGCAAATGCATCCATTCCGACAACACAGCCGGTTCTCTATCAGCCAATGTTTGCAGCTCATGGAAAAGCTAAGAATGAAGCTTGCCTGACCTTTGTATCCCAGGCTGCCATGGATGAGAATGTAAAAGAGAAATACGGTCTTGAGAAAACTGTAGTACCTGTAAAGGGATGCAGAAATATCAGCAAAAAAGATATGGTATTTAACGACAGAACACCGGAACTGACTGTAGATCCGGAGACATATAAGGTTACTGTTGACGGTGAAGAGATCACTTCCAAACCGGCAGAGAAGCTTCCGCTGACACAGCTTTACAGTCTGTTCTAAACAACTTTAAACCATTACATTCTGGTTATCTGATCATAAAAATGATATTCGCAGGACTGTTATTTATGAAGTTTTGTGAGAACTTTTATAAGAACTTACCAAACAATATAATGACAGTCCTGTCAGTATAAAATTCTGATTTTTATATGAAAATAAGCTGGATTTATTCATCTTGTTATGAGTGTTGAATAAAAGTATTTCCACTTGCGAAATATAAACAGAAAAATATACTGAAGAAGCAGGAGAGGAGAGAATATTATGTTAGGAGTTTGTCTTTTATTCGTAGGAATCGTACTGATCAACAACGGTATGTGTTCTTTATACAATGTAGACGGAAAATCAACCGCCATTATGAACATCTTTACAGGTGGTCTTTCTTTATTTATTAACTTTGTCAATCTGGTGCAGGGCAATTATTATGCAGCAGGAACAGGACTGCTGTTCTGCTTTACCTATCTTTTCGTAGCCCTGAGTAAATTCCTGAAAGCAAGCCCGATCCCATTTGCATGGTTTTCTACTTTTGTAGCCATCAATGCGGTGATCTTCGGTACAATCGAGGGATTTACAGGAAGCACTGCACTGGGAATCACATCGGATCTGCGCTGGGCAGCAATCTGGTATCTGTGGGCAATTCTCTGGGGAACTGCTTTCGTAGAAGATATCTGCGGAAAAAAACTGGGAAAATTCGTTCCATATCTTCAGGTATTTGAAGGAATCGTAACTGCATGGGTCCCTGGAGTTATGATGTTACTTCAGATTTGGTAAAAAATAAATCTGATAAGAAATTTTTATCGGATTCAGGAGGTCGAAAATAATGCTGTGTGAACAGGTTTTGGGAAAGCTTCATGACTTTGATACTACAGGAAAAACAATAGAATATGTAGATATTGAATGGCACGAAGCATTTAAGAAAATACATAAAAAAATAACAGACAAAGGAACAGAAGTGGGAATCCGCATGGACGATTCCATTCTCGCCAGAGGTCTGTATCAGGATGATGTGATCTACGCAGATAATGAGAAGCTTGTAGTGATAAATACACCGCCATGCGAAGTTATCCGTGTTTCTCTGACTCCGGGACATGAGAAAATGTCTGCAAAAGTCTGCTACGAAATCGGAAACAGACATGCACCGCTTTTCTGGGGAGAGAATGATACGTTTATCACGATTTATAATGAGCCAATGCTTGTTATGCTTCAGAAAATCCATGGAGTTCAGGCAGAGAAAGAAGTGTTGAAGCTGGATTTCGACAGGAGGATTTCTGCAAGTATTCATAATCATCATCACTAAATTTATCTGGATAATCAATATGCAAATGAATTATTATGGAGGTTCTTCATGTCAGAAAAACAATTTTATTTACTGCAGGTAAATGATGCGTTATTTCCAATCGGAGGCTATTCTCATTCACAGGGACTGGAGACTTATATCCAGCGGGGAATTGTCCACGATGTAGACACAGCCAGAGAATATATTACGCACAAAATCAAATGGAATCTTGCATACACAGAGCTTCTGGCAGCCAGACTAGCCTATGAAGCGGCTGAGAAAAAAGACCTGAAAGAACTTCTATATCTGGAAGAACTTCTGGAAGCATCAAGAATTCCTATGGAGCAGAGAGAGGCAGCCAGAAAAATGGGTTCCCGTTTCGCAAAAACCATTGAGAAACTTGGATTATCCATCAGTGAAAACGGGATTTTCAGAGAATATCTGGATGCACGAAAAGGAAAAGCAGTAAATCATTGCTGTATTTACGGAGTTTTCTGCGCAGAAATGCAGATTCCGCTGGAGAAAGCCTTAACGCATTATCTCTATGCACAGACCTCAGCTATTGTGACAAACTGTGTAAAAACAATTCCATTGAGTCAGACATCCGGGCAGCAGCTGCTAAGTGGCTGTTATGGAGAATTTGACGAGATATTAAAAGATGTGATGACAAGAAGTGAAGAAGATATGTGTCTCTCTGCGCCGGGATTTGATATCAGAGGAATCCAGCATGAGAAACTCTATTCCAGGTTATATATGTCGTAGTTTGAATCTGACATTAGTTTTTCCAGGCTAAAATGTGAATAGAAATAGAATCATGTGCATAATATGAAATCTTAAAAATTTATATGTGGAAAATTAGCGAACAGATTATAAGAAGCTATCAACAAGTAAAGTAGAAAAGAGGAAATCGGTATGTCATATGTAAAAATCGGAGTTGCCGGACCTGTAGGTTCCGGAAAAACAGCACTTATTGAAGCATTGTCAAGAAAGATGGCAAAAGATTACAGCATCGGCGTCATCACAAACGATATTTATACAAAGGAAGACGCACAGTTTCTGGCAAAGAACAGTGTTCTTCCGGTAGAGCGTATCATTGGTGTGGAAACAGGCGGCTGTCCTCATACAGCGATCCGCGAAGACGCTTCCATGAATCTGGAAGCAGTAGATGAGATGATGGAGCGTTTCCCTGATATTGAACTTCTTTTCATCGAAAGTGGTGGAGATAATCTGTCTGCAACATTCAGTCCGGAACTGGTAGATGCAACCATCTTCGTCATTGATGTAGCAGAAGGAGATAAGATTCCACGTAAAGGCGGTCCTGGAATCACACGCTCTGATCTCCTTGTCATCAACAAGATCGACCTGGCTCCATATGTAGGTGCAAGTCTCGAAGTAATGGAAAGAGACTCCAGAAAAATGCGCGGTGACAGACCATTCCAGTTCACAAATATCCGCGGAGATGAGAACGTGGATAAAGTAGTGGAATGGATTAAGAAGAATGTACTCTTAGAAGGAATGTAAAGAAAGCCTATGGATAACAAATTTGGAAAAGTTTCCCGTATCAGTGCCTGCGCCGCACTGAAAGATGGAAAAACCATTCTGGAAGACCTGTCTTTTACAGCACCATACAAGATCATGACACCTTTTGAAAAGGAAAATGGAGGAATCCAGATCATGCCTCTCTGCGCATCTGCCGGAATCATGGCAGGAGATTCACAGGAATTTTCCTACCATGTAAAAGAAGGTGCAGACCTGGAGATTCTGTCCCAGTCTTTCGAGAAGATTCACAAGATGGATGAAGGCTCTGCCAGCCGTACCATAGAAGTGCAGGTAGATAAAAATGCTGCATTATACTATTATCCTCAGCCTGTAATCCCTTTTGCACAGTCTGCTTTTGACAGCAAAATGACGATTCATCTGGAAGATGAAACTTCGAAATTGTTTTTGCTGGAGATCATTTCCTGTGGTCGAAATGCACATGAGGAACGATTTCAGTATCGCAGATTTTCCTCAAAGGTATTGCTGTACCGGGGAGAAAAACTGATCTACAGAGACAACACCAGATATGAACCGGGCAAAATGCCGATGGAAGGAATCGGGTTGTACGAGGGTTTCACACATATGGCAAACCTGTTTCTGTCTAAACTATGTGACAGAGGTGACGCGGATGGTCTGGATAGAACATCAGAACTGAAGGAAAAGATCTGGCAGATTCTGGATGAAGATTCAGAAGTAGACGGCGGTGTTACCCGCCTGACTACGGGTGATCTGGCATTGAGAATCTTCGGACATCGTGCCCAGAAATTACAGCAGATAGCTGAGAAAATTAAGGAAATCTATACTTCCTGCCAGATAAATCATAAATCGGTTATGAATGAATGACTTTCCGTCCCAGTGGCTACGTTACCGTGAACGGAGTGAACAGTAACGATCTCTTTTTTGTAGTTGAAGCTACTAAAATAGAATCCTTGCTATTGTCTTTTGGGGATGTTAAGATAAGGAAAAGAATGAATGGAAGAAATGTATTTTTAGGTTGCTGGGCATGGAGTGAACAGTACCATTTTCAGAGAGGAGTGTAAACAGATGAGCAATAAAAAGAAACTGCCGGTAGGAGTCGATTCTTTTAACAAACTGGTTCAGCATGACTTTTACTATATAGATAAAACAGGTCTGTTGGTCGAGCTTTTGAAAAATTGGGCAGAAGTAAATTTGTTTACCCGACCGAGACGATTTGGAAAAAGTCTCAATATGTCTATGCTGCAGACATTTTTTGAAATTGGTTGTGATAAGACACTGTTTGATGGTCTGAAGATCTCAGAGGAAAAAGAACTGTGCCAGGAATATATGGGGCAGTTTCCGGTGATTTCTATTAGCCTTAAAGGCGTAGAGGGACAGACATTTCAGGAAGCTTTGGCAGCAATGAAATATATTATAGGACAGGAAGCTTTGCGCTTCGGATTTCTTCTGGAAAGTGACAGACTATCTGATAAAGATAAAGACATTTATCAGCAGCTTACAGAAATAGGAAAAGGTACAGGCAGTCTTTTTGCCATGACAAATGATGTATTGGGTACCAGTCTGAAAACTTTGTCAGACTTACTTTGCAGGCATTATGGAAAAAACGTAATTCTTCTTATAGATGAATATGATGTTCCTCTGGATAAAGCGTTTCAGTATGGGTACTATGATCAGATGGTATCGCTTCTTCGTGTAATGTTTGGAAATGCTTTAAAAACGAATCCGAGTCTGTACTTTGCAGTGCTGACGGGATGTCTGAGGATTTCAAAAGAAAGTATTTTTACAGGACTTAATAATCTGAAAACACTTACAATTACAAATGCACAGTTTGACGAATATTTCGGTTTTACAGACAAAGAAGTTAAAGAAATGCTGGCATATTATGATCTGGAAGAACATTATGAAACAATGAAAGAATGGTATGACGGTTATCGTTTTGGAAAAACGGATGTATATTGTCCTTGGGATGTGATTAATTTCTGTGACGATCTGCGGGCAGATGAAGATGCATATCCTCAGAATTATTGGTCTAATACCAGCGGAAATGCCATTGTACGTCGTTTGATTGACAAAGCAGACAGTGTTACGAAAAATGAGGTTGAGAGCCTGATTGCAGGTGACGAGGTTATAAAAGAGATTCATCAGGAACTGACCTATAGTGAGCTGGATCAGTCGATAGAAAATCTGTGGAGCGTATTATTTACTACCGGTTATCTGACTCAGAGAGGCAGAGTAGACGGTAGGAAATATCGTCTGGCAATTCCTAACAGAGAAATCAGAGAATTATTTATAACGCAGATTCGGGAATGGTTCCGTAAGTCATCAAGGAAGGATACAGGGACACTGGAAGCTTTCTGTCAGGCTTTTCCACAGAAAGACGCTGTGAAAATTGAAAAGCTTCTGAATGAATATCTCTGGAATACTATCAGTATTCGGGACACATCTGGCAGAGAGAAAAAGGAGAATTTTTACCATGGAATGATTCTGGGACTTCTCAGATATAAGGAAAACTGGCTGGTGAAATCTAACGCAGAGTCCGGAGAAGGATACAGTGACATTCTTATTGAAGTTCCAGAGAGCCGGACTGGTATTGTAGTGGAAATCAAATATGCAGAAGATGCAGCATTTGATTCTGCCTGCAATAAGGCAATCCAACAGATTGAGGAAAAGCATTATGAGGCAGCACTACTTGGGGATGGTATGGAGAATGTTGTAAAATATGGAATTGCCTGTTATAAGAAAAGATGTAAGGTGTTATTGGCAGAGTAAGAGTTTGTCTTCTGTCCAGGTCAAAAAAAGTATTAATTTTTTTGACCTGGACAGAAAAAGAAAAGAAATTTGTTTATAATAAGGTCATTAAAATGTGCCGTTTCCGTTTTTAGAGAGAGTTTCTCTTTTTTTGTTGCTAAAATATACCCATAAACAAACAGAAAGCAAACACAAGGAGGAAATGAAACAATGGGTAAAAAGTAGCAGTGATTGGATGAATATCGTACATCTAATGAAGGAAAATATCCAACGCAGATTCAGGATGTAAAGGCGGCTATACGTTATCTGAGAGCTTATGCAGAAAGGTTCAATATTGATGAGGAAAAGATTGGCGTTATGGGAGAATCGGCAGGAGGTTATCTTACATGTATGGCAGCACTGGATAATGCTTCAGGTTTAGATGTAGGAGAACATCTGGAAAAATCAAGCAGAGCACAGGCTGCATGTGCATGGTATCCTCCTACAGACTTAACGGCATTTCCACATGATTTATGATGAGGTCCCTCCTTATAAATAACATTCAGGTCTGCGTGTTTTCAGATAAGGTATTTTATTTCTTAATTGGGATGTTTCCTGGAGATTGATCTCACAGGTGAGAAGCTGTTCGGAATCATCTGCTTTTGCAAGAATATCACCACTTGGATGAATAACCAGTGATTCACCGGAGAAATCCATGGCGTCTTCTCTTCCGACGCGATTACACATGGCAATAAACACCTGATTCTGCATAGCTTGGACACGCATTTCCCATTCAAACATTTCCATTGGCTCTGCTTTCGTGTTGGCAGTGGGAATAATGATCAGATCGGCTCCTTTCAGCGTGCAGGTGCGGATACTTTCCGGGAGATGTCTGTCATAGCAGATGACGATTCCTATTTTTCCGAAGGGTGTGTCAAATACTTTAAATCCTGTATCGGAAGGAGTGTAGTAGTCCTGTTCATAGAACTGTTTTGCCTGTGCGATATGAATCATCTGGGCAGTATCTGCTAACTGTCCATCGGGTGTAATCCACAGGGAAGTATCATATCTTTTTCCCTGACGCTCCAGGTAGACATTAGGTGACAGATAATAGTGATGCTGTGCTGCTTTTTCTTTTAATTTTGAGATTTCCACAGAATCAGGCTGAAGACAATAGCAGTCAACGTTCCTTTTTTCATACTGAGGAAAAAATGGAGAAAGCTGAATCTCTGGGAAAAACAGTAAATCAGTTCCATTTGCCTGATCACAAAATAACAAAGATTTTTCCAGATTCTCCTGCATATTTGAGACCATAGATATTTGGGCGAGTGCAAGCTTCATAGTAGCAATACCTTTCGTAAAACAGTTTAGATACATCTATCATAAATTGCTGAAGAGGATTTTGCAAGAAAATGTTACTATTTGTTGTGGCATATTTGCAAGCCATTATTCATGTGTTTTAGCTCTGCAAAATGTATTAGATGATACAGAGTAGTATCTTTTTCAATTATATTTGGATAGAATAAGTATTATGAAGGAATTGCAAGAGAAAGACTTGCATGTTAATATATTTATATACAAAAGAATAACAGTTCCAGTTCCTTTGGAGAGGAGAAATCATGCGTGATGAGACAATAATAGACGTATATACGTCTGGAGTAAATGGTGCAGAATATGATGCGGGAATGAAACAGCTTATGAGTAATAAGGAGATTATTATTCCAATTCTGCAGATGACAGTACCGGAATTTAAGATGTGCTCACAGTGTAGAGATTTATCGAGTAGTGAATCGATATCAGGATATTATGAGAATCTTTGACTGAAAATATGTATAAGAAAAGACAGTGATTTCATGTTTGCGCGAAATCACTGTCTTTTTTGTATTTATTCCTGTGATGTAGATTCACGAATAATTAATTCAGTGGGTAGTTGAACTTGCTTAATTTCGGTATCTGGATTATTGATTTTTTCAATCAGAAGTTCAGAAGCAAGATATCCAAGTTGAGAACAAGGCTGTTTGATCGTAGTAATAGATGGAGTTGACAATTGAGAAATATTTGTATTATCAAATCCAATGACAAGAACATCTGAAGGAACTTTTAAATTACAGTATTGTACTGCCTTTATAGCAGCAGCAGCCAGATTATCTGAAATGGCGAAAAAGCAGTCTGGTGGGTTTGGTGAAGACAGAACCTGCACAATTGATGTAAAAGCAAGATCATGATTTAATTCTGGCAACTGGATAATCCAGTTAGAAGGATAATCAATATTAGCAGAAGCCATAATGGATTTATATGCAGCGAGACGTATTCTTGCATAATTAAATTCAATAGGTCCATTTATAATACTTATTTTTTTTCGCCCAATTGAAAGAAAATAGTTTAATGCGAGTTCGGTAGATGCAAAATCATCAATTCCTACGTAGGAGGCATACGGATTGTCAAAATATTCACAACATTGTACGACTGGAACATGGGAAGTAATTAGCTTTAATGCTGATGGAGAAATACTATTTAAAGTAATCACGCCATTTGCTTTTAAACGATGAATCATATGAATAAATTTGTCTACGTTATCAGAGCTAAATTTAAACGATGTAAAAACGACAGACATAGAGCGCATATTTGCAGATGATAAAACACCGTCAATAATTTTTGAATAAAAGGGATTTGACATATCCGGAATATTCATAAGGAGAATTTTATCAGTCTGCTCATCTGATTGAGTAAGAGGAAGCGTGCCGGTAGGATAAGCAGATGGTGTATTATCGGATAATTTTGTTTCACCATATTGATAGCCAAGTTTTTCTATTGCCTGAAAAATAGAATCCAAAGTATTTTTTTTAACATGACAGTTATTATTTAATGCGCGTGATACAGTTGCAATAGATACATTAGCCTCTTTTGCAACATCACGGATTGTAATTTTTTTAGATTGCATACATTCCTCCGTATATTGATAAGTTATAATACTACTATAGCATAAAATTGCAAAATGTAAAAGGAATAAATAAAAAAAATGTAACTACATGAAATAAAAAAATGTAACTACATGAAAATGTTACATGAAACAGGTGCCATGATACGGCAAAATAAACAAAAAAACAGTTTAAAAAAAGTATAAAACAACGAAAATGAACAATGAGACGAGATTTTGATTGACTTAAACAGTGAAACAATATATCATGGTGTTACACAAAGAAATGAAAAACGTAACAAGGAGGAAGAAAATGAACGTAAAAATTTCTTACAACACACTGGTATACGCCGGTGAGAATATTGCAGACGGAATCAGACGACTGGCAAAATTTGGCTATGATGGTGTAGATTTTGTAGGTGAACCAGATCAATTTGATACAGCTGAAATCTGCAGACTTTTGAAAGAGAATAATATTGAAGCCAGTTCTATCTGTGCAATTTTTACAAATGAAAGAGATTTTGTTTCAGATGATCCAGTAATCAGAAAACAGGCAGTAGAATATATGAAGAAGTGCGTGGATTTTTCTGTTGCGATTGGAGCAAAATCAATTAGTACACAGGTGACAGCGAATATGAAAATTGACGCTGATGCACCATTTGAAACAGCTTGGAAATGGGCAGTAGAAGGACTGAAGGAAGCCGGAGAATATGCTTTAAAGAATAATATTCGTCTTACATTAGAAGCATGGAATCGATATGAAACATATTTGATAACAAAACTTGATATGGCACTCAAAATGGTTAATGAAGTAGGACTGGAGAATGTTGGTGTCATGGGTGACACATTCCATATGAACATTGAGGAAAGCAACATGGGAGATGCAATTAGAAATGTAGGAAAGAAATTGTATTATCTCCACATTGCAGACAGTAACAGAGCAGCACCTGGAAGAGGTCATATTGATTTTGAAGAAATTGCACAGGCATTAAAAGATATTGATTATAATGGATGGATTTCTATGGAACTCTTACCAGCAGCAGCAAATCCATTTAGCGGAATTGTACAGGAAGAATTCTATGATCAGTACACAGAAGAGTCTATTACATATCTGAAAAAATTATTTTCATAAATTAAAAGATTGGAGAGCTTGAAAATGAAAAGAAAAATGGTAATCGGAATGTTAACAATGGGAATGGTATTATGTGGAGCAATGACAGTATCAGCAGAATCAGATGGATATGTTATTTCTGCTTCCCATGGATACGGTGCTGTAGAACACTGGGAAATTAAAACAATTGGAATGCAGGATGCAGCAAAAGATCTTGGAGTTGAATTTAATTATAAATATGCAGATGGGGATCTGCAGCAGGAAGTAGCAGATATAGAAAATTTTGTTGAGATGGGAACAAATTACATCATTGTAGGACCATGTAATTCAGAAGGAATTGTTCCGGTTATCGAAGAAGCACAGGATAAAGGTGTTGCAGTTGGAACATGCGATATTGGTATTGAAGGCGTGGATGTGGCAAGTTTTGTAAGCTCCGATAATTACGGCATTGGAGAGATTGCAGCAGATTATATAGGAACTGAAATGAATGGAGAAGGCGAGATTGCAATTCTGACATGGCCGGCAGCATCTGCAACTGCTGACAGAGCAAAAGGATTCAAAGATAAAATGGAAGAAAAGTATCCTAATATAAAAATTGTTTCAGAACAGGATTGTAATGCAGACAGAAGTTCATCTCTGGCAGCAACAGAAAGTATCATTCAGGCAAATGGTGATATCAAATTTGTATGGGGCGCAAACGCTGAAATGGCACTGGGAGCATATGCAGCGACACAGTCATTAAATCGTTCAGATATTAATGTAGTTGCAGTTGATACAGATGGGGAAGTTATGGAAGCTATCCAGAATGGAACTAACCTGGTTGCTACAGTTTCTCAGGATCCATATACAATGGGATATAAAGCTCTTGAGAATGCAGTAAAATATCTTGACGGAGAAAAGGTGGAAGATATTGCAATTGAATGTGAATTAGTAACTGCAGATAATTGCGCAGAAATTATTGAAAGAAATGAGGAATATCTGAACAAATAAAAGAAGGTATGCTACATTCTTCAGAATAAAAGTTTCCTTCCTTGTTTAGAACAAAATATATAACAGATGATCTGTGGGCAGTTGGAATCTGACCACAGATTATCAAAATATAGCTTGAGGGACGAAAAAGTGAAAAAAACAATATTAAAAGCTACCGGAATCTCCAAATCATTTTCCCATGTACCAATCTTGAAAAATGTCGATTTTGAATTAGACAGTGCAGAGACACATATTCTTATGGGAGAAAATGGAGCTGGAAAGTCGACTTTAATGAAGATTATAACGGGTGTTTACCAACAGGATAAAGGAAACATATACCTGGATGACGGAAAAGGAAATTTGGAAGAAATTGCTTTTTCAAATCCTAAAATGGCATTGGAAAAAGGAATAAGCATGGTATTTCAGGAATTCAACCTGATGGAAAATATGACGATAGCCGAAAATATATTTATGGGCTATGAACCGGTGAAAAAAGGACTTATTGATTGGAATAAAATGAATCAGGATGCTCTGAAATGGATGGAAATGGTGGAGATTGATGCACCACCAACAGAGCTTGTTGAAAATCTTTCTACAGCACAGAAACAATGTGTAGAAATTGCAAAATGTCTGTCACATAATGCAAAAATCATTATATTGGATGAGCCTACGTCAAGTCTTTCAGAAAGAGAAGTAAGAACGCTCTTTAAGCTGATCGCTAAACTGAAAAAAGAAGGTATCAGCATTATTTATATTTCTCATAGAATGGAAGAGATATTTGAAATCGGAGACAGAGTAACAGTATTTAGAGACGGTGAAAAAATCGACACTCTAAATATTAAAGATACTACTGAACAAAAACTGATTCAATTGATGATAGGGCGAGAATTTAAAGAAAGTTATTCAGAATATAAAATAGATGAAAATCGTGAAATTGTACTTGAAGCAGAAAATGTGATCACTTCAAAGTATAAAGACCCTATAAGTTTCAAAGCATATAAAGGTGAAATTACTGGTATATTTGGATTGGTAGGTGCCGGAAGGACAGAACTGGCAAGAGTTTTGTTTGGCATTGACAGAAGTCCATGTGGAACAATAAAAAAAGATGGTAAAGTATTAAATCTTAAGTCAGCAAAAGATGCAATCAATAATAAAATAGGAATGGTACCAGAAGATCGTAAACAGCTGGGACTGGTTCTAAAGCATAATGTGCAGGATAATTTGACAGTTGTAAAATTAAAAGATTTGCCCTGGCTGCTGAAATCAGATCGAGAAGAAGCACAAATCACAGATCATTATATCAATGCGCTGTCGATAGCGACACGTGGAGGACAACAGATTGTAGGAAGATTAAGTGGTGGAAATCAGCAAAAAGTGGTGATTTCAAAATGGCTGTCATTAGACTTGGATGTGCTGATTCTGGATGAGCCAACGAGAGGCGTTGATGTAAAAGCCAAGGCAGAAATCTATGATATTATGAGAAAACTGGCAGATCAGGGTGTTAGTATCATAATGATTTCATCAGATCTTCCGGAAATCTTAAGAGTAAGTCACAGAGTCATTGTTATGCACGATGGAAAGATAACATTAGATGGTCAGACGAAGGATTATGACCAGGAAAAAATAATGCATGCTGCGATAAGTTGAGGGAAAAAATGAATAATAAAACGAATAGAAAAACAGAAAGCGGAGTATCAATAAGAGTTGAAATGATACGACAGCTGACACTTGTGCTGCTATTAGCGGCAGAATTGATAATTTTTGCCTTTATGACGCAAAACTTTTTTACTACTTCAAATATGATTAATGTGCTCAGACAGGTTTCCATTACCGGAATATCTTCCCTAGGTATGTTCATGATCATTCTTTTAGGGGATATTGATCTGTCAGTAGGTTCAATGTATGCGTTTATAGGCGTTATTAGTGCAATTGTATTTAAAACAACAGAAAGTACATGTTTAACGTTAATTGTAGCCTTAGCACTCGGAATTGCAATTGGACTGTTCAATGGAATTTTCACAGCAAAATTTCGTGTACCAGCATTTATTACAACATTAGCTACAATGAGTATATGCAGGGGATTTGCATATATTATTACAGGAGGATCACCAATAGGTGTAACAAACCCGAAATTTACATTTTTAGGTACAGGCTATGTGTTTAATCTGATTCCGCTTCCAGTTATTTTTATGATCATTGTTTTAATTTTGGGAATGATTTTGGTAAAACATACACGATTTGGAAGATATATTTATTCATGTGGAGGAAATGCACAGGCTGCAAAATGGTCAGGAATCAATGTAGACAAAATTCGCATTACTGTATACGTAATTGCCGGATTTTTAAATGGATTTGCGGCAATCATTCTGGCAGGAAGACTTGGCGGTGGATTACCGGCAACAGGCGAAGGGTCAGAAATGGATGTTATTACAGCGGTTGTGCTGGGAGGAACCAGTATGTCTGGAGGAAAAGGCAAACTTTGGGGAGTTGTCCTGGGTGTGCTGATTATCGGAGTACTGACAAATGGACTTACTATGATAAATGTATCCAGCTATTGGCAAAAAGTAATTAAGGGAATCATTATACTTGCGGCAGTTATTATGGATAACCGCAATGCAGCTACAAATTAATTTGTGATTATTTACAGAGAGGAGGATACAGTAGAAATTACTGTGACAAAAAAATGAAAGCGATTGTATTTAAAGATTTAGCAACTTGGACATATGAAGAAAGATCAGTACCTGAAATTAAAAAAGTAAATGATGTATTGGTAGAAGTAGAAGCAGCAAGTATTTGTGGTACAGATGTGCATGTACTTGGAAACCCTCCTGGATTTATTGGAACAAAGGGAAGTATCCTTGGACATGAGTGTGTAGGAACTGTAAGAGAAATCGGAGATGGTGTAGAAGGACTGAAAGTAGGAGACAGAGTAGTTCTGGTACCGAATATTCCATGCGGATACTGTGAATCATGCCGACAGGGAAAAGCAAACATGTGTGAAAATGAAAAAGTAATGGGTGTAACCTGTGATGGAGTGTTTGCAAAATATTTTGTTGCTCCAGAAGTAGCATTAACGAAAATTCCAGATGATATGGATAAAGATCTGGCAATCTTTGCTGAGCCGGTAAAATGTGTAATGGGAGCTATGGATTGGGTTAGAGTTCTCCCGGGAGAAACGGTATTAATTCTTGGCGGTGGTCCAATTGGACTGTATTTCATTATGCTGATGAAAGCAAATGGTGCAGGAAAAATCATTGTTTCAGAACCTTCAGAATATAGAGCAAAATATGCAATGGATTGCGGAGCAGACATTATTATTGACCCAACAAAACAGAATCTTGCTGAAGAAATTGCTAAAATTACAAGTGGACGCGGCGTAGACATTTCTGTAGATGCAGTGGGTGTTTTGATTAATGATGCAATTGTAAATACATGTAAAGGTGGACGAATTGTATTAATGGGTCAGAACGGAGCTGTAAATGAAACAATTTGCCAAAACGATATTGTGTCAAAAGGATTGAGCATTTTTGGTAACTATATCGGAAACTATATTATGTCCAGAACGGTAAAGACACTGGAAGCAGGAATCATTCCTGTTGAAAAGATAATCACACATAAGCTCCCGATGTCTAAATTCGCAGAGGGACTGGATGCTATGAGAAAAGGTGTTGGTTTAGAGGTTATCTTATATCCGGATGAGAACTAAAAGCACAAAGTCGAGGTGAAAAGGTTATGTATAAATATAGCATGACACAATGGATTGTAGGAAACGAAGATATAGAATACAGTTTTCAGAGACTGAAAAAAAATGGTTATGATGGAATAGAATTTGCAGCAGAGCCGTATACAATTGATCAGGAAAGAATGGTTTCGTTATTAAAAAAATACGAAATGGAATGCACATCGTTGTGTGGTATCTTTCCAGAAGAAAGAGATCTGACATCCAGAGATCCGGAGTGTGCAAATACAGCGATCCAATATATTAAAGACAGCGTTGATTTTGCTGTCAAAGTGGGTGCTCCTTATATAATTGTGGTGCCTTCTCCTGTGGGAAGAGTTGCGCTTCCGGAAGGCTATACATATGATGAAATGTGGGAAAATGCAAAAAAGAATCTGAAAATTGCTGCAGATTATGCTGCATCTAAAAATGTAAAACTTGCAATAGAAGCCATCAACCGATATGAAACATACTTTTTGAATACTTTAACAAAAGCATACAAATTTGTATGTGAAATGAATCATCCGGCTGTCTGGATTATGGCAGATATGTTTCATATGAGTTTGGAAGAAAATAATATTGGAGCAAGCCTGAGAATGATTGCAGATCGGCTGATTCATGTACATATTGCAGATAATACACGTGAGGCAGCAGGACTTGGAAAGACAGATTTTAAGGAAATGTTTTATGTGCTCCGAGATATCGGTTATAAAGGACCATTGACCATGGAATTTATGCCGAGATTAGCCAATCCATATGAGTCCGGAGATCTTGAAACAAAGTCTCATTTGATGGATAAATATGCGGAACAGGCAATCAACTATATGAAGACACTGGAGAAAAGTGTCTGATAAAACCGGAGGGGGAAAATATGGTAAGAATAGGCGTAATAGGGTGTGGGAAAATTGCACAGACCAGACATCTTCCTGAATATGCAGGAAACAAAGACTGTAAGATTATCGGAGTATATGATCTGAATTTTGAAAGAGCATCTGAAATTGCCAGTCAATATGATGCAACAGCATATTCTTCAGTAGAAGAATTATTAGCAGATCAACAAATTGATGCAGTTAGTATCTGTGTGGCAAATAATGCCCATGCGGAAATCTCTATTCAGGCATTAAATTGTGGAAAACATGTTCTTTGCGAAAAACCAATGGCAACGACATTGGAAGACTGTGAGAAAATGGTAAAAGCAGCGTCTGAAAATGGAAAGTTTCTTATGATTGGTCAGAATCAGAGACTTGCAAAGGCACATGTGAAGGCAAAACAATTAATTGCAGATGGTGCAATTGGAACAGTCAGAACATTTAAAACAACCTTTGGACATTGCGGACCTGAGACATGGAGCATAGATCCTGGAAAATCCAGTTGGTTTTTTGATAAAAAAAGAGCTGCAATGGGAGCAATGGCTGATTTAGGAATTCATAAAACTGATCTGATACAGTATTTGTTGGATACAACAGTAGCGGAGACAAGAGCATTCGTTGGAACACTAGATAAAAAAGATGCAGCAGGTAACTTTATCGGGGTGGACGATAATGCAATCTGCATATATACAATGAACAACGGAATTGTAGGAACGATGACAGCAAGTTGGTCTTATTATGGAGAAGAAGACAATTCTACGGTACTTTATGGAACAGAGGGAATTATGAAAATATATTCCAATCCCAAATTTGCTATTGAAATCATTACGAAAGATGTTGAAAAAGTATTATATGATATTGATAAGATTCAGACTAATGATAATCAGACAAAATCTGGAATTATTGATGCATTTGTAGAATCTATTGTTAAAAATGAAGAACCTGTAATTAGTGGAAAAAGTGTATTATCCGCAATGAGAGCAGTTTTCGCAAGTATAGAAGCTTCTGAATGTGGTCATACAGTGAAAATCAGACAGTGAATGAGGGAATAAAATGAAATTAGGATTAGTAAGTGCCATATACGACGATGTCGATTATGAAAAATTAATTGATCTGGTGGCAGATGCAGGACTGGAATGTGTGGAAGTTGCATGTTGGCCTGTGGAAAAAGCAGAGCGAAGATATGCTGGCGTGAGTCACATAAATGTCGAAAAAGTCTTAACAGATGAAGCATATTGTTGTCATATCCTGGATTATGCAAAGAAGAAAAAAATCGAAACTTCTTCTTTGGCTTATTACCCGAATACTATGGATGGAGATATTGAGAAAAGAAACCGTGCAGTATCACATTTAAAAAAGGTAATTTGTGCGTCAGCAAAATTAGGTGTCAATATGGTAACGACTTTTATAGGACGTGACCAAAGTAAGAATGTTGAAGACAATTTGCAGCTTATGAGAGAAATTTGGCCGCCAATATTGAAATTAGCTGAACAGGAAAATGTAAAAATAGCAATTGAAAACTGCCCGATGTTATTTGGACAAGATCAATGGCCAGGTGGACAAAATTTAATGACCTCACCTGTAATCTGGCGAAAAGTATTTGAAATTTTGGACAGTCCTATGTTAGGTATCAATTATGACCCATCCCATTTTATCTGGCAAAAAATGGATTATATCAAGCCGTTATATGAATTTAAAGATAAGATTTTTCATGTACATTTTAAAGATATAAAAGTCTATGAGGATAAATTGAAGGAAGCCGGAGTAATGGCATATCCTTTGGATTATATGACACCTAAGATCCCTGGCTTAGGGGATGTAAACTGGGCAAAATATGTTTCAGCATTAACAGACATTCAGTTTGATGGATATGGTTGCATAGAAATAGAAGACCGTGCTTTTGAAGCTTCGCTGGATGAAAAGATAAAATCTGTTAAAATTAGCACAAAATATCTGAGAAATTTTGTAATTTAATTAAAATGAGTAAAAAGGCTATTGCACTATAAAGTGTGCAGTAGCCTTTTTAAATTTTCTATGTGCGCCTGGCGGCGCACGTTCCTAAAGAGTGAAAGTCGTGTGTTCTGCAAGCTGTTATCAGTTTGCCAGTGAAAGTCTGGTCAAGGTAATCGCCAGTGAGCCTTGTAGCGAGCCTCCAATGCTTTTGGGTGACCAGTCGTGTTGAAGGTAAGCGATGAATAATCCACCGGTTTTTCAGTATCCTAAATTTATGAGATAATCCCTCTAAGGAGTGGTATCTCTATAACCTTTCCAGTTTTTTGCACTTAGGACCATTTCACTTCAGTTCTTCTGGTACCTGTGCTAATCCCACTCCAAATAAAAAACAGGAGTTGAATTTTTATGCCTAAAAGAAATCCAAGACGTACAGATAAAGAATGGCTGGATCTGATCCAGGAATGCCGGTCCAGTGGCCTTTCTGATAAATGCTGGTGCCAGGAACATCATATCCATATAAGCAACTTTTATTATCAGATACGAAGAAAATGAAAGGAGAGGCTATGCACATCACACGTGCATAGCCTCAATCCATTCTTTCTCCCTGAATCCGGTAAGTACAAAGTCATCCCCGATTACCAGCGGTCGTTTCACCAGCATTCCGTCTGTGGCAAGAAGCTTCAGCTGTTCATCTTCAGACATATCTTTTAACTTATCTTTCAATCCCATTTCCTTATAGAGCATCCCACTTGTATTAAAGAATTTCTTCAGTGGAAGACCACTTTTGGTGTACCATTCTTTTAATTCTTCATAGGTAGGATTTTCTTCTTTAATAGCCCGTTCTTCATAACTGATATTGTGTTCATCCAGCCATTTCAGAGCTTTCATGCAGGTACTGCATTTGCGGTAAACTAAAACTTTCATAGACATTCTCCTCGTATAGATTTATCGTAACTATTTACAGGTAATTACTTCCTCCATTATTGTTCCAGATAGATATATCATAAATTGGAAAGGGCGATTTTGCAAGAGAATGTTATGGAAGAATTGTAAGGTTCAGGTTTTCATGTTAATATATCCATATACAAAAGAAAAAACAGTCTCAGTTCCCCGGAGAGGAGAAATCATGCGTGATGAGACGAAGATGGACGTATATACGTCTGGAGTGACTGGCGCAGAGTATGATGCAGGAATGAAACAGCTTATGAGTAATAAAGAGATTATTGTTCCTATCCTGCAGATGACAGTGTCGGAGTTTAAAACGTGCTCACAGGAAGAAATTCTACAGTGTTTAGATATTTCTTCTATTACAAAAGATGATTTCGTAAGTGATATACCAAACATAGAAAGGGATTTGAGATTAACAAAGGAAGACAGTGAATTGTCGTCTCTGGTGGAGAAGCTGGTACGATTTGATATTCGGTTTAAAATAATAAATCCTAAATTATCTACAGAGAAGATAAGAGTGAATTTACATATTGATATGGAAGCACAGAAAAGCTACCGACCAAGTAATCCGTCATATCCTATATTAAAACGTGCAGTATATTATGTAGCCAGAGACCTTTCCTCCCAGCTAAGTATGATTACACAGACCACGGATTATTCAAAATTGGAGAAATGTTATTCCATATGGATCTGTGCGGAGGATGTGCCAAAGAAACTGCAAAATACGTTGACGGAATATTCTTTTTCGAAGAAGGATATCATAGGGATAGCAGATGAACCAGAGGATGAATATGATCTCTTAACGGTAATTATGATCCGACAGGGAAAAGAACCAGAAGAAAACGGAATATTTGAGTATTTGAACGGAATATTTGACGGTGATATAAACAGGATACAAAAATATTCACATATAAAATGGTCAGAACCATTTCAGAAGGAGGCGAGCAAAATGACAGGATTTGGAGATAGGATTTATGAAAAAGGAATGCGTACAGGAGAACAAAAAGGAATACAACAAGGACGCCATGAGGGAATGATTCTTGGAGCTCTTATGAGTGGAAAAACTCCGGAAGAGGTTGCTGAGATGCTGAATCTGTCTCTGGAGGAAATAAAAAAAGTTCAGGAACAGCAGATGACTGTGAACAGGTAGTAAAAGAAACTTACTGATATAAAGTTAATAGGGAACTGAGAAAATTTGAAATTGAGAGAGGCTATGCACGTTATGAGTGTATAGCCTCTTTTGCGTTGGTATTTATGTATTGTGAATATCTGCCTGAAATCAATTTTCTGATTTTAATGCGTCTTCCAGGAATTTTACCGCATCTCTGACACAGTCATCACAGGAACGGAGTACCTTTCCGGTTTCTACACCCTTTAAGTCTTTACATATTACAGTTCCATTCTGCTGTTTAAACTGATTCATGACAGAGCGAACAGTCTGAGAGGTTCCGGCTTTGTCCTGGTTAATAAGTCCTGCTACAACTGCAGCACCGGAGATTGCTCCGCATGTACCGGCCATGGTGCCAAGTCCTGCACCGAATCCCTGTGTGATCTTTTTGAGTGTATCCTCATCCATAGATGCCTCTTTACAGAAAGAACAGGCCACAGCCTGTGCACAGTTATAGCCGTTATGTTTCTTTTCTACTGCTTTTTCACATCTTAAATTTTCCATATATAAAAAATCCTCCTGTGTATAAATTTTAAACGAATCAAGTAAGTCCACTGATTTAATTGCGAAAAGCAATAAGCAGTGGGTGGGGATTTAAAGATATAGTTTATGATAGCACCTGGAGCCTGTTTTTACAACCTTCACAAAAATTTTCAATTTACAAAGATTTTACTTTAGCGTGGTTTTACATTTAACTTTGGATTTCTATAATAGCACTTGTAAATGAGGCAACAAGTTATAAAACATAAAAATATTAAAAAGGAAATGAGCCTTTCACTTTATATTAAAAACATGGCTCATGGGAAGAGGAGAAAATTATCATGAAGAAAAAAATAGCAACAATCCTTACAGCAGCAGTTATCGGAGCAACAGCTTTTACAACAATCGTAAGTGCAGCAAGCGGAGACATCACAGTTGTATCCCGTGAGGATGGTTCCGGTACACGTGGAGCATTCGTAGAACTGTTTGGAATTGAAGAAGAAAAAGACGGCGAGAAAGTAGATATGACTACAGATGAAGCCAGTGTAACAAACAGCACATCTGTTATGATGACAACAGTTGCAGGTGATGAGAATGCAATCGGTTATATTTCCCTTGGTTCTCTGGATGATACAGTAAAGGCAGTTAAGATCGACGGTGTAGAAGCTACTGTAGATAATGTTTCCAATGATTCTTACAAAATCGCACGTCCATTCAACATCCTTACATCTGATAAAGAAAGCGATGCAGCAAAGGATTTCGTAAACTACATCATGAGCTCTGACGGACAGAAGATTGTAGAGGACAACGGATATATCAAAGAAGCAGCAGATGCAAAGGCTTATGAAGCAGCAGACGGAGTTTCCGGTAAAGTAGTAGTTGCAGGTTCTTCTTCAGTAACACCGGTTATGGAGAAACTTGCAGAAGGCTATGAAGCAGTAAACAAAGACGTAACTGTAGAAGTTCAGCAGAGTGATTCCACAACAGGTGTAAACATGGCAGCAGAAGGAACAGCAGATATCGGTATGGCATCCCGTGACCTGAAGGATGAAGAGAAAGACCTTGGTCTTACAGCTACAGTTATCGCAAGAGATGGTATCGCAGTCATCGTAAACAAAGACAATGATGTTGATGAACTTACAAGCGATCAGGTAAAGGCTGTATACACAGGCGAGACTACTACATGGGAAGATCTTGCTAAATAATGTAACAGATTTAGTTTCAGAGCAGTTCGCCTGTGAATGAAATAATACAGCAGGCGGGCTGTTTGTATGTCGAAAATCATATTTTAAGAATTACTGTAGAAGTGACCGGTTATGATTTTTGATACAGGGAAAGAAAGGTGTAATGAATGAACCACTTTAAAGAAAAAGCAATGAAATGTGTATTTCTGATCGCAGCCTGTACTTCAGTGCTGGCAGTGTTTCTGATCTGTGCATTTCTGTTTGCAAATGGTGTCCCGGCTATCGGGAAAATCGGTCCGCTGAAGTTCCTGCTGGGAACAAAGTGGAAGCCGTCAAATGATATTTTTGGAATCCTTCCAATGATCGTAGCAAGTATCTATGTAACTGCAGGTGCCATTCTCCTGGGTGTGCCGATTGCACTCTTTACTTCTGTTTTTATGGCACGTTACTGCCCGAAGAAAATTTACAGACCATTGAAATCAGGAATTGAATTGATGGCAGGTGTACCTTCTATTGTGTATGGTTTCTTTGGCCTGATTCTCATTGTTCCTCTGATCAGACAGATTTTCGGCGGAACAGGAACCAGTATGCTGGCAGCCTGTGTTCTGCTTGGAATGATGATCCTGCCGACTATCATCGGAGTTACGGAATCTGCGATCCGCAGCGTACCTGAGAGTTATTACGAAGGTTCACTGGCACTGGGAGCAACCAAGGAGAGAAGCATCTTTTTTGTCATGCTTCCGGCAGCAAAATCAGGTATTCTGGCAGCAGTAGTACTTGGAATCGGTCGTGCGATCGGTGAGACAATGGCAGTTGTAATGGTTGCAGGTAACCAGCCGAGAATGCCACAGGGAATCCTAAAAGGTGTCCGTACAATGACTGCAAATATCGTCACTGAGATGGGTTATGCAACAGGTCTTCACAGAGAAGCTCTGATCGCAACAGCAGTTGTGTTATTTATCTTTATTCTTATCATTAACCTGAGTCTTTCTTTACTGAACAGGAGGGCAGAACATGCAAATTGATACAGCAGCGGCAATTGATTTGTCTAAAGAAAAAAAGCAGAATGAGTCTTCTTTCTCAGATCAGATGAAGGCATACATTAAGCATCCGGGATCAGGTGTTCTTGCATTGCTTACCCTTTTAGGTGCAGTCCTGACATTTGCATTACTGTTCTTTCTGATCGGATATATTCTGGTCAAGGGCGTACCGTATCTGTCAACAGACTTGTTCAGTTTAACTTATAATTCAGAGAATCTTTCCTTACTTCCTTCTCTGATCAACACATTCATCCTGACGGTTGTTTCACTTGTAATCGCAGCACCGCTGGGAATCTTTGCAGCCATCTATCTGGTAGAATATGCGAAAAAAGGAAGTAAGCTTGTAAATGTGATCCGTATTACGGCAGAAACACTTTCAGGAATTCCTTCTATTGTATATGGTCTTTTCGGTATGCTGTTTTTCGTAACAGCACTGCATTGGGGACTTTCACTTCTGTCCGGTGCTTTCACACTGGTGATCATGATTCTTCCTTTGATCATGCGTACTGCGGAAGAAGCCCTGAAGTCTGTCCCTGATTCTTATCGTGAAGCCAGCTTCGGACTTGGAGCAGGTAAACTTCGTACCATTTTCACCATTGTTCTGCCATCAGCAGTACCTGGTATTCTGGCAGGTGTGATCCTGGCCATCGGACGTGTGATCGGTGAGACAGCAGCCCTGATCTATACAGCAGGTACAGTTGCAGAGGTTCCGAAGAACCTGATGGGTTCCGGACGTACTCTGGCACTTCATATGTATGTGCTGTCAGGTGAAGGTCTTCATATGAATCAGGCATCTGCGACAGCAGTTGTTATTCTGGCATTTGTTCTTGTAATCAATTTCCTGTCCGGAGCAGTTGCCAAACGAATTGCGAAAGGATAAGAAAAATGAGTGGAAATGAAAAAATAACAGTTGAAAATATGAACTTACATTACGGAAAGTTTCATGCGCTGAAGAATATAAACATGGCAATTCCGGAGAAAGAAATCACAGCTTTTATCGGACCGAGTGGCTGCGGTAAATCTACACTTCTGAAATCTTTAAACCGTATGAATGACCTTGTTGAGGGATGTGTGATCACCGGTAAGGTACAGCTTGACGGTGAAGATATTTACGGAGATATGGATGTGAATCTCCTGAGAAAAAGAGTGGGAATGGTATTCCAGAAGCCTAATCCTTTCCCTATGAGCATTTATGATAACATTGCATATGGACCGAGAACCCATGGAATCCGTTCCAAGTCTAAGCTGGACGATATTGTGGAGAAATCTCTCCGTGATGCGGCAATCTGGGATGAAGTAAAAGACAGATTAAAGAAAAGCGCATTGGGTATGTCCGGTGGTCAGCAGCAGAGACTTTGCATTGCCAGAGCACTGGCAGTTCAGCCGGAGGTACTTCTGATGGATGAGCCTACATCCGCACTTGACCCTATCTCAACTTCCAAGATCGAGGAGCTGGCGATGGAGTTAAAGAAGGATTATACCATTGTTATGGTAACTCATAATATGCAGCAGGCTACACGTATTTCTGATAAAACAGCTTTCTTCCTTCTGGGAGAAGTAGTTGAGTTTGATGATACTGATAAACTGTTCTCTATGCCTTCTGACAAGCGTACAGAGGATTATATTACAGGAAGGTTTGGTTGATTATGTCAAAGTATTTCGAAAGACAGCTGGAGGAACTGCACATTCAGCTTATCACACTGGGAAGCTATTGTGAGAAAGCAATTTCATTCTCTGCAAAAGCAATCCAGAAGGTACAGAATGAAGAGATTGCCCGCCAGGTTTTTGAGACGGACAGAGATATTGATGCCAAGGAAAGAGAGATTGAGAATCTGTGCCTGAGTCTTCTGCTCCATCAGCACCCGGTTGCAAGAGATTTAAGAGAGATATCTGCAGCATTGAAGATGGTTTCTGATATGGAACGTATCGGTGACCAGGCAGCAGATATTGCAGATCTGTCTTTATATGTTGCAAAGAATACCACTGCGATCCCGGAGACTATCACACAGATGGCGGAAGACACTGTGCGTATGGTAACTGAGAGCGTGGATGCTTTTGTAAAGAGTGATCTGGAGCTGTGCAGAAATGTCATTGACAGAGATGATGTGGTGGATGATGCGTTTAACGAGATCAAAGAGAAGCTTGCAGATATGATTTACGGAGGAAATTTGGATGCCAAGACAGGGCTGGATCTTCTTATGACTGCAAAGTACTTTGAACGTATTGGTGATCACGCAGTGAATATTGCTGAATGGGTAGAATATTCCATCACAGGACAGCACAGAAATAATGAGCATCAGGATTATCTGAATAATTAATTGAATAGAGAAAGTCTCTGATTTTGAATATAATTATTTGGAAGCAGGGCTTTTTATATCCGCAGGCGGGAACCGTTTGCGGATATTTGAGTTATTATATATCTCAATCGGAGACCGATATCTGCCTGAGGTATTAAATAAAAAGGGGAAGTGAAGAGAAGTGACAAAAAAAATCTTTAAATCTATAATGTTTGTATGTGCATTGGTTCTGACTGTGGGACTGGCTGCTGTAATGGGAATCCTTTACAGCAATTTTGACGGACAGATGCGCAAAGAGCTGTCTAAGGAAGCTGCTTATCTGGCATATGGTGTGGAGCAGCAGGGAACAGATTATCTGAAGAATGTAAAGGATAAGAGCTCAAGGATTACTTATATTAATAAGGATGGAACTGTGCTTTTTGATAATAAGGCTGATGCAGATGAAATGCAAAATCATAAGAACAGAACTGAATTTCAGAAAGCAGAGAAATATGGTGCAGGAGAATGTTCCAGGTATTCGGATACACTTTCTGAGAAAACAATTTATTATGCACTGCGTCTGAAGGATGGAACTGTGCTGAGAGTTTCAGGCACTCAGGATTCTGTGCTGGCACTGGTTGAAAATCTTCTTCTTCCCTTATGTGGACTCTTATTTCTGATGCTGATTCTATCAGGAATCATGGCATCTGTGATATCAAAAAGGATCGTAAAACCTGTGAATGAGCTGGATCTGGAGCATCCGGAGGAGAATAAGATTTACGAGGAGCTTTCTCCGCTTTTAGGTAAAATCCATAAACAGAACCGGCAAATCCAGAAGCAGCTGGAACTGGCAAAACAGCAGCAGGAAGAATTCTCTCTTATTACAGAAAATATGCAGGAAGGTCTGATCGTGATTGATAGGTATACCATGATTCTTTCTGCCAATTCCAGTGCATGGAATCTGTTCCGGGTAGATAAAGTATGTCAGGGAGAAAGTGTTTACTGTCTGGATCGTGCGGAAGATTTCAGACATGCGATCGAGCAGGTTCTCAGCGGAGAACATGCGGAACTGATATTGAAATTAAATGGAAGCGATATCCAGTTGATTGCCAATCCTGTGGTACGTGGACAAAAAACAGAAGGTGCTGTGATCCTGCTTGTGAATGTGACAGAGAAGCTTGAGAGGGAGAATCTGCGGAGAGAGTTTTCGGCAAATGTCTCTCATGAGCTGAAGACTCCTCTGACTTCTATTTCAGGATTTGCGGAGATCATGCAGGGCGGTCTGGTGAAATGTGAGGATATTCCCAAGTTTGCAGGGCGTATTTATAAGGAATCCCAGAGACTGCTTCAGCTGGTTGAGGATGTGATCCAGATTTCCCAGCTTGACGAGGAAAAAACATCCTACACCTGGGAACTGGTGGATGTTTATCAGGTTTGTAAGAATGCCTTTGAAAGTCTGAAGGAGAAAGCACAGAGCATGAATGTGCATCTTTATATCTGTGGGGACAGTATGAAGATGGAAGCAGTTCGGACACTTCTAGAAGAGGCAGTTTATAATGTCTGCGATAATGCCATTAAGTATAACCGAAATGATGGAAGTGTAAGCATTTTTCTGACTCAGACTGCACATGAGATACAGATTGTAGTCAAGGATACAGGTGTGGGAATTCCAAAGGAAGATCAGGATAGAGTTTTTGAGAGATTTTACAGAGTGGATAAAAGTCATTCCAAAGAGATTGGAGGTACCGGACTGGGACTTTCTATTGTGAAGCATGCGGTCAGCACTTTGAATGGAAGTATTGTGCTGAGAAGTGAAGAAGGAAGTGGAACGGAAATTACTATGAAATTTCTGAAAGTGCATAAGGAATAAAATAGAATAGATACAGAGGGGATGTCAGTTTGACAGCCCCTCTAAATTATACCGTAGAAAGAACCTTTTTATTTTTTTCGATATTCATTGGGGGTGCAGCCGACCACATCTTTAAACAGTTTGGAAAAGTAGGAATAATTTCCATAGCCGACTTTCAAAGCAACTGTTCCAACCGGGATGTCAGGGTTGAGCAGAAGCTCTTTTGCTTTTTCTAACCGATAGGTGGTGATGTAATTGATGATAGAGGTCTGCGTTTGTTTTTTGAAAAGTCGTGCCAGATAATCTGGATTGAGATAAACCATATCAGCCAGCATGGTACGTGAGATATCTTCGGAGTAGTGCTGATGGATATAGTTGAGTACAATATCAACGACGGAGTCTTTTTCGTTGACGAAGCTATTGTATTCTACGGCGCGTTGTATCAGATAGCGCAGATAATTAAACATATATGGTACAGCGTCCAGAGATTTTGTGATCAGTTCGTCTCTTTCTTCTGAAGAAAATAGAGTGTGTGCTTCGATTCCGTTTTTATGTAGATAGGAAAAAACAATTTGTTCGATATCAAGTCTCAGATGCAGAAGAAAATTTTTGGTGATACCACTGGCCTGAATGTATTTGGACAGGTAATTTTCGATATTCTGTAAAGCTGCGTCTGCCTGTTTTTGTTCCAGAAAAGTATTGATTACTTCCAGTGATGGAGGGATGTAGGAAGTTGTGCTGGGAACAAAATCTTGCAGAAAAAGTGGTTTATTTACGGAGTTAAGGTTGGATTCTCTCATTTCACGTAGTCTGGTAAGAGTTTCAGGCAGTTCTGTCAGGGAAACCTCTGGTGCAATGCCGCATGCAATTTCACAGTGCAGAAAACTCTGAAGATTTTTGAACAGTGTTAGTAGATTTTCTGTAAATGGCTGACGGATTTGTTCCAGTTGCAATCCAGAAAGTATGACAACGTATTCAAAGGTGTTCAGTATCACTATAGACTCATAGAGAATGCAGGATTTCTGAAAGGTTTCGGCTGTAATATTCTGGAAAGAAAAATCTACCATGGAAGACTCCATGGGCATTATCTGGCCGGAGAGTGGATAAAGCCGGAACAAAACAGGAATGAAGAGGTCATCTGCTGTATAGGAAAGATCTTTTTTTCTTAATTCTGTTTCAAGAAGAGAAGGTTCACGAAACAGAGTGGTGGCAAAAAGTTCTTTCCAGAATAAATCTACAATATAGCGGTAATTATCTTTCCATTTCTGACTGTCTGCTTTTGTCTGGGTGAGCGCAGCATTCTTTCTGACTTTAGAAACTGCTTTTTCCAGAATATGGGATAAAGTATCAAAGTCTATAGGTTTTAGCTGGTAATCGAGGGAGGACAGTTCGATAGCTTTTTTTGCGTAATCAAAATCCGCATAGCTGGTCAGGAAAATAAATTGTATTTCTTTTCCTGATTCCCGGACCCAGGAAAGAAGATCAAGACCAGAACCGCCGGGCATTTCGATATCGCAAACACAGATATCGATGGAGTTTTTTTCTATGATTTTCTGAGCTTGACGGATATTGAAAGCAGTGAGTACTTCTGTGATTGTTAGTTGCTCCCAGTTTATTTTTTTCTCAAGGGCCGCTACAACAAAGCGGTCATCATCAACTAATAATGCGTTCATAAAACTTTCCTTTCATAAATTAGGCAGAGAATTGGATCAGATTGCAGGGAGAAGGATGGTTACGCAGGCACCCCCAGACGGGAGGTTTGAGAAAGTAATGACCGCTTCTCCCTGACCGTACAGCAGATTCAGACGTTGGATGGCATTGGTAATTCCAATACGGTGACCATTTTGAGGTTCCAGAGGAATAGCAGAATTTAGGGATTGCAGGATGTCTTCCGAGAATCCGCATCCAGTGTCCATGACCTGAATCTGAATATTTTCATGTGAATTTCCGCCGGCAGTCATCCAGGCGATGTCTGTGCGTATGATTATGGGGTCATCAAAAGTATTGGAGTGTTTGATGGCGTTTTCTATAAAGGTCTGGATCAGAATTGGTGGGATTCGTATGTTTTCTGTACCTTCTTCTGCGTGAATTTCATAGGAGAACGTATCTCCGTAACGCATCTTTTGGATTTCCATATAATTTTTTATATGTTCCAGTTCATTTTTTACAGGAACAAGATCCTGGGTGTTCTGGAAAATATATCGAAAATAGTTGGAAGTAATCATAGACATTTTCATGATCTCTTCGTAAAGCTGCGTCTGTGCCATACTGTAAATGGTATTCAGACAGTTCAGAAAAAAGTGAGGACGGATCTGTAGCTGAAGATAATTCATCATTGTTTTTTGTTTTTCCAGTTCTTTTTCGTAAATGTCAATTTTCAGTTTTTTGATCTGGCGCATCAGATTTTTGAACTGGGAGTTCGCCTGCTCAAGTTCGAGAAGATTGGTGTCTTTTAAACTGATGGTTTCTGCAGAATCATCCAGATGTGCCAGATTTTCTAAAAAGAGCTTGATCGGAGTCAGAACGTGTTTCTTCATATAGAAAATGGAAGTAAACAGGATAACTGCGACCAGAAGGACTGCCAGTACAAGAATAAACTGAAGCAGGATTATTTTTTCATAAGCCCTGAATTTGCTGAGAATAATCTGAGGATAAAAAGCACCCATAATCAGAGCACCGCTGATAATCAGATTATTTCCCTTATTATAAGTCTCGTAAGAATCGGAATTGCTTTTTCTTGAAAATTCAATATGGTGTTGCTTCAGCAGTTCTTTATTAGTAAGTACGGTTCCGTTTTGCGAGGTAAGAGAAATGAAACCGTCTTTTTCTTTAATTATGTTTTTTAGTGGCTGAATGATATTGTCAGCAGGAATAAAACAGCAGGCGTAGTGGGAGCCTGTATGAAAGGATTTGTAAAAATATACGTTCTTTCCGAACATTAGTACTTCCCAGGCATCCGTGTAGAAACTTGTTTTGGGCGCAGTTATTTTTTGGATTAGATGCTTGTTCAGCAGTACGAGCTGATTCTGAGTAAGTGTCTGAAAAATTTCTGTAGGACGATACATCCGTTCATTCTCTGAATTATATAGAAAAATCTGATATCCTTTTTCAAAAGATTCCAGAAAAATATCAATATTATTATGAACTCGTTCTGCGGATGAAATGAATTCCAGTTTGTCCTGTGTTTCCAACAGAGTATCTGCATCGTCATTTTCAGTCAGGAGCCGGATTAAATAGCGATTGATGGAAATATGTGCGGTGTCGATTTGCGAAGCATAAAGGGATGTTGTATCTTGCAGGGACTGAATACTTTGGGAACGCATGGAAAAAATGACAAAACAGCTGATCATGATATCCAGGATTACAACCGGAACCAACAGAAAAAACAAAAATTTTATGACATGATCAATGGAGTATCCGGCAACACGATGTCTGGAATACATATAAATACCTCCTGAAATATTATAAAATCATTATGATGAAAACAATTATAACAAAAATCCGATAAAAAGATAATAATATTCCGACCTTTTGATACAACAAAAGAGACAAGCTATGAAAAAAGAAATCGGATTTCGGAAAGTGTGAGGTCGTTATTTTACTATTAAAATACTGGAAAATCTGTATAATGAGAAACATCAGACAGAGAGATGTATACATCAAAAAAAATTAAAAAGGAAAAGAATTGAGGTAAAAGGATGAATAAGAAAGTGATTGCAGCGGGAATGGCTATGGTACTGGCTTCTATGGGGCTGACTGCCTGTGGTGATTCCGGTTCAAAAGAGGCTAAAGATTCTTCTGATGAGACTTATACAGTTACAATGGCTTATATTGGAGATAAGGAGGAAGATACAGATCGCATCGAGAAGAAAATCAATGAGATTATGAAGAAAGATATCAATATGGAACTCGATATCGAACCGATCAGCTGGGGTGCCTATGCGGAAACAATGAAGCTGATTCTATCCGGTGGAGAAAAGATGGACATTGTACCAATCCTGGTGGAACAGGTTAATTCCATGGTGAATGCGAAGCAGGTTATTGACATGTCTGAATATATCGACAAATATGGCAATAATATTAAAGAACTGCTTGGTGATACTGCGAAAGCAGCAAATATCGGAAATTATGTATACGGTGTGACAACAGGACGCGAATGGTTCTGCCAGTCATCTGTTATTATGCGAAAAGATATTCTGGATGAGTGTGGAATTGATGTATCTTCTATCACAGATTATAAAGATTTGACTGACGTTTATGCAACTGTGAAAGAAAAATATCCAGATATGGTCATGATGGCAAGCAATAACAGTGCAACACCGGATACCAAATATGAAATGAATGATACACTTACTGATGGATTTGGTGTATTGATGGATCATGGTCAGGACACGACAGTTGTAGATTATTATGAGACAGATGAATATAAAGAGTTTGTAGAAACAATGTATGACTGGCAGCAAAAAGGTTATTTGTCCAAAGATGCTGCAACCACAACAGAGAGTGCGGAGAATCAGGTAAAAGCAGGTGCCGCTTTTTCTTACCTTGCACCAAACAAACCAGGATATGATACCCGTGCCGCTTTACTTTGCGGAACAGAGATGGAGATTGCTCCGATTTCCGAACCATGGGCTGGCACTGCACAAATTTCTTACCTGACTTATGGCATCAGTTCAAGTTCTGCTGATAAAGATAAAACAATGCAGTGTCTGGATTATTTATATGGAAATGCAGATATTCTGAACCTGTTGAACTGGGGGGAAGAAGGTGTTGATTACGAAGTTGTAGATGCTGAAAATAATATCATTAACTATCCGGATGGAAAAGATGACAGCAACACGTATCATCTGGCAGAAGGATGGCAGTTATTTGACCAGTTTAAAATGCATATCTGGGAGGGTGATTCACCAGATATCTGGGATGAAACAAAGGCACTGAATGAGAGTGCAATCAAATCAAAAGCATTCGGATTTACCTATGATTCTACAAGTGTTGCAAACGAACTGGCTGCACTGAGTAATGTAAAAGCAAAATATGCAGCTGCTCTTGGTTCTGGTACAGTAGATCCTGAAGAAACACTTCCGAAATTTATTGAGGAACTGAAGAAAGCAGGAATTGAGAAAGTGATCAGCACCAAACAGGAACAGCTGGACAAGTGGCTGGAAGAGAATAAATAACACAGACAGGGGATGCCGCTATGCATCCCCTGTTATATTCCAGATAATTGAAAGGAAAATTTATGAAAAAAGCAAAATTTAAAAGATGGGCACCGCTTTATCTGATGATGGCACCGGGGCTGATTTATCTTTTTATCAATAATTATATGCCGATGGCAGGACTTGTGGTTGCTTTCAAAAATTACAACGTGGTAGATGGAATCTTTGGCAGCCCATGGGCCGGTCTCAGCAATTTTACTTATCTGTTTAATGATGCGTGGACGATTACAAGAAATACGTTGCTTTATAATATTGTATTTATTATCATCAACCTGATTCTGGGAATTGCATTTGCCATCTTTATCTGTGATATTCGGAGCAAGGCATGCAAAACAATTTATCAAAGTGCAATTTTACTGCCGTTTCTTATGTCTATTGTAATTGTAAGTTATATCACTTTTGCCTTTTTCAGTGGGGACAATGGAATGCTGAATAAGACAATTCTTCCGTTTTTCGGGAAAGAAGCAATTAATTGGTATTCAGAATCCAAATATTGGCCTGTGATCCTGGTTATCGTAAATACATGGAAAGGTGTAGGATATGGATGCCTGATTTATATTTCCAGTATTTCCGGAATTGATCCTTCTTTTTATGAGGCTGCAGAACTGGATGGAGCTTCAAAGTGGAAACAGATCCGATACATTACACTTCCATCGATCATGCCGTCTGTAATCACTTTGACACTGTTAAACATTGGAAGAATTTTCTATTCTGATTTTGGATTATTCTATCAGGTTACACAAAATTCCGGTCAGCTTTATGATACCACCAATGTAATCGATACTTATGTATACAGGGCACTGCTTCAGTCCGGAAATATCGGAATGGCTTCAGCGGCAGGCTTTTATCAGTCCATTGTCGGATTTGCCTGTGTACTGCTGGCAAATGTGGTTGTGCGCAAATTAAGCCCTGAAAATGCAATGTTCTAGGAGGTAAAAAATGGTTAGAAGCAAAAGTGCAAAAAGATTTGAACGATTGGCACATACGGTCATGATACTGGTTACAATCTGTATTGTATTGCCGTTTATCTTGTTATTTATGTCATCTATTACCTCTGAAAGTGCTCTGGTTAGAGATGGATATTCCTTTTTTCCAAAAGAGTTCAGTATTCATGCCTATAAGTTTATCTGGGATAATGCTGCAAATGTATTCAGGGCATATGGAATTACAATACTGGTCACTGTAATAGGAACCAGTATTAATGTGGCAATGTCTGCATTGTTGGCGTATCCGCTTTCCCTGAAAAATCTTCCAGGAAAAAGAATCCTGAATTTCTACATATTTTTTACAATGTTATTTAATGGTGGACTGGTTCCTACATATCTCATGTATACAGGAATTTTCCATATCAATAACACACTGCTTGCATATATTGTGCCGGGACTTCTGATGAGTGCCATGAATGTTATGCTGATTCGTACATTCTTTGCAACCAGTATTCCGGATGCACTTTTTGAAGCAGCTCAGATTGACGGTGCAAGTCAATTCCAGATTTTTTTCAAAATTGTATTGCCACTGGGTAAACCCATTCTTATTGCCATGGGTCTGCTTTCCGGATTAGGATACTGGAATGACTGGACAAATGGTCTGTACTATATTAGAGATACGAAGTTATATGGCATTCAGAACCTTCTGAATAAGATGATTTCAGATTTGACAGCACTGACACAGAATGCTTCTGGTGCGTCAACTGTTGCAATTGCAGATATTCCATCTGCATCTGTCAGAATGGCAATAGCGTTTGTTGCAATGCTACCGATTTTATGCCTGTATCCGTTTTTACAGAGATATTTTACCAAAGGTATCGCGCTTGGTGCCGTAAAAGGCTGAAGATGTTTTGAAGGAAAGGTGGATTATTTTCCTGTAAATATTTAGTGTTTTCAGCAAAGATTTTTTCTGATAAGATGGGGAATAGAAAGTATTGGGGAAAAACGGTCGGAACGATCATTGCATCGCTTGAGAGATGTTGTTCTCAGAAAGAAAGGATAAAACATGAACGATTATAAATTGGATTTAGAGAAATATGCAACACTGGCGAGACAGGCAGCCGCAGAGGGATGTGTACTTCTGGAGAATGAGAAGCAGGCACTTCCTTTGAGAGAGGGAGAGAGTGTGGCTGTTTTTGGCCGCATGGCATTTCATTATTATAAAAGCGGACTTGGTTCCGGCGGTCTGGTGAATACGAGATATGTAGTGGGAATTCTGGATGCGCTGAAGGAGTGTAAAGAGATTCAACTGGATGAGAAACTGCTGGGTATTTATGCAAACTGGATTAAAGAGAATCCTTATGATGAAGGTCAGGGATGGGGTCGTGTTCCATGGTCTCAGAAAGAGATGGAAGTTACAGAGGAAATGCTGGACTGCGCACGTAGCAACGATGTTTCGCTTATTATTATAGGAAGAACTGCAGGTGAAGATCAGGATAATAATACGAATCCGGGAAGCTATTGTCTGACGGAGACGGAGGAGGATTTGATCTGCCGGGTCTGTGAGGTGAGTAAGTGCACAGTTGTGGTGCTGAATGTTGGAAATATTATTGATATGAGTTGGGTGGAGAAATATCATCCTCAGGCTGTGCTGTATGCATGGCAGGGTGGTCAGGAAGGTGGCAATGGTGTGGCTGATGTGCTGACCGGTAAAGTGTGTGCATGTGGGAAGCTGACAGATACCATTGCTGAGAGGATTGAGTATTATCCGTCTACGGAGAATTTTGGTGATCCATATAAGAATTATTATAAGGAAGATATTTATGTGGGTTATCGTTATTTTGAGACATTTGCGAAGGATAAGGTGCTGTATCCGTTTGGATATGGTTTGTCCTATACGAATTTTGAGACAAAGGCGGAGATTTTTAAGAATACTGAGGATGAACTCACAGTGGCTGCGACGGTTACCAATATCGGTGATGTGAGGGGCAAAGAGGTTGTACAGGTTTATGTAAAAGCACCGCAGGGTAAACTTGGAAATCCGGCAAGAAAGCTGATCGGATTTGCAAAAACCCGGGAACTGGCACCGGGTGAAAAAGAAGAACTTGTTATCATCATTCCCAAATATGATATGGCCTCTTATGATGACAGTGGAGTGACAGGACACAAATCCTGTTATGTTCTGGAAGAGGGAACTTATGAAATTTTTGCAGGCAGTGATGTAAGAAGTGCGAAATCAGCAGGAATTTACAAAGAAGAATTACGTGTAATAGAACAGTTACAGGAGGCATATGCACCGATTGAGAAATTCCGGAGAATGAAAGCCGTTCTGAGAGCGGATGGAACTTATCAGGCAGTAACAGAAGAGGTTCCTGTCCGCACAGCAGATCCACATAAACGCAGAGAGGAAAGAATGCCGAAGACTCTGGAGTATACGGGAGATAAAGGCTATAAGCTGGCAGATGTACTGGATAAAAAAGTTTCTATGGATGAGTTTGTGGCACAGATCAGTGAGGCGGATCTGATTGCCATGTTCCGCGGTGAAGGAATGTGCAGTCCAAAGGTCACTGCTGGAACTGCAGCTGCATTTGGCGGTGTGACAGAGTCTTTGAAGGCTCTTGGAATCCCGGTGGGATGCTGCGCGGATGGGCCGTCAGGGATTCGTATGGATTGCGGTACGAAAGCGTTTTCTCTGCCAAATGGAACTTTGCTGGGCTGTACTTTTAATACGGAGCTTGTGGGTGAGCTGTATGAAATGACAGGGAGGGAACTTCGACTAAATAAGATTGATTCCCTGCTGGGACCAGGTATGAATATTCACAGGAATCCACTGAATGGTCGAAATTTTGAATATATTTCTGAGGATCCGCTTCTCACAGGAAGAATTTGTGCGGCTCAGGTGAAGGCAATGGCTAAATCCGGAATTGGAAGTACGATTAAGCATTTCTGTGGAAATAATCAGGAAGTGGGACGAAGTACTTCTGATTCTGTTATGTCTGAGAGATGTCTGAGAGAAATCTATCTGAAGGGATTTGAGATTGCAGTAAAGGAGGGGGGTGCACGTTCTGTAATGACTACTTATGGAAGTGTAAATGGGCTCTGGACTGCAGGTAGCTATGATCTGTGTACAACCATTCTGAGAAAAGAGTGGGGATTTCAGGGTATTGTCATGACTGACTGGTGGGCGAAGTCCAATTATGAGGGTCATCAGGCAGAGGTAACTGCGAAAGCTCCTATGGTAGCTGCCCAGAATGATATTTATATGGTAGTGAGTGATGCGAAGTCCAATCCGGAGAATGACGATGTGGAGGAAATGCTTCATGCAGGAAAAATTACTGTGGGAGAATTGCAGAGGAATGCAGCCAATATCCTGGGATTTCTGTTAAAAAGTCCTTCTGTTTTATTGTTGACAGACAGAATATGTAAAGAAGAGCTGGAGGCTATGAATACAAAGGAAGAGGACGATGTGGATGCCGGAAGTCTGGTAAGTATTGAAAGTGATTCGGTGACACAGAAAATTGTAATTGACGGTGCATTATTACATCCTGCAAAGGGAAAGGCAGATGTGATTGCTGTGACTAACGAGTTCATGGGTGATTTCACAATGAAGTTTACTTTGAAATCTGATCTTGGTGAGCTGGCTCAGCTTCCGGTTTCTGTATTTTTGGATAATATTCATAAGATGACTGTTTCAGTACAGGGAACCAATGGAAAATGGGTAGAAGAAAGCCGCATCCTGAATATGGGATTTGGTCATAATCACTATATCAAATTTTATTATGGTGCGGATAATCTTGAAATTAAAGAAATTGTGCTGACTCCGAATAGGTAAGACCAATTTTAGAAACGCTTGCAAAACTATATCCTTTATGGCATAATTATGAAAATACTCAGAACCTGCGAAAGATGAGTGATAATTGCTTTATAAAAGTGGTTATCTGTGGACTTTTTTAATGCGGAGCGGGCTGTTCAGAGGAAAAGTGTTACTGATGATTAGAACAGTGTTAAGAGTGATGAGGAAAAGATAATATGTCAGGTTTTACAAAGGAAATTATTGCAAAGACTTTTACAGAATTGCTGGATGAAAAGCCCATGTCTAAGATTACGGTGAAGGATATCGTGGAACGATGTGGTGTAAACAGAAATACTTTTTATTATCATTTTAAGGATATTCCGGATGTAGTGGAGTTTATTTTGAAAAAGAAGTGGGATGAGATTCTGGAACACCCACAGGACAGAGCCTCTATTCTGGAATGTATGGAAGAAATGGCAGATCTGGTGAGAAATAACAGAAAGGTTATGTTTAATGTTTACAGATCAGTGAAAAAAGATACGTTCCTTTTTTATATGAATGAGATTTCCAACTATATTATTATGGAATATTTTCGGAAAAATGCAGATCAGTTTGATCTTGATGAGGGAGAAATCCGGATTCTGATTCAATATTATAAGTGTCTGTTTATGGGATTTCTGATGGAGTGGCTGGATAATAATCTGAAATCTGATTTTGGAGAAGAAATGCGTCAGGCTTCCCGGCTTTTTGAAAAGCACCCGGAGCTACATGCGGTATTGAACAGATCAGAATAGAGTGAAAATACCTGTTGTTCCTGATATTTATTATAGCAATTCTCTTAAATGTATTATCTGAGAGAAGCGTTATAGGTAATTCCTTCAATTTTCATATTATACAAAATTAAGCTTATGTCTGTTTTTTGGACATGGGCTTTTTTTTGTCTATTTATTGTTAAAAAAATCACAGCTATAATAGCAGCCATAAAGAGATGAAAACAAGAGCCTGACAGTCACAGGTTCGGGTATATTTCAGAAGGGAGGAGCAATAGGATGGATGCACTGAAGCAGTTAAAATTAGCCAAGAATGGTTATATTATTATGTCTGTATTATTTATGGTTCTGGGTGCCTGTCTGATTATCTGGCCGGATTGTTCGATGGCAGTTTTCTGTACAGCAGTAGGGATTATGCTTATTGTATACGGATTGATAAAGATTCTGGGATATTTTTCCAGAGATATCTATTGTCTGGCATTTCAGTTTGATCTTGCCTTTGGAGTGCTGCTGGCAGCAGTAGGAATTATTATTATAGTACGCAGGAACGTAGTGGTGAATCTGATCTTTGGAATCTTTGGACTTCTGATCCTTGCGGATGCATTATTTAAAATTCAGATGTCGATAGATGCAAAGAAATTCGGGCTGAATCTCTGGTGGAGAATTCTCCTGGTAGCGATTCTGACCGGTGTTCTGGGATTTTTACTTTTGATAAGGCCGTTTGAGACAGCAGAGATCATGATGATCCTGGTTGGTGTTTCGGTTCTGTTTGAGGGAATTCTGAATCTTTGTGTGGCGATTTACACTGTAAAAATTATTAAAAACCAGAAACAGGATATCATAGATATGGATGAATATTGATAAAATAATAAAAATATACCTGATACACAGGTGTTTATATATATATCACATCACAACAAGGAGGAGCAATCACATGAAATTAATGGACAAAGCAAAACAGGCTGCACTTGCAGCAGCAGTTAAGACAGGTCTGGGTTATCTGGAGAAGGACCCGGAAGTAAATATACCGAAACTGATGGAACTTGTAGATAAATTTGTACCGGATGGCTGGTATGAGTCACAGAGAAATGCAATCCGTAATGCAATCCAGAATAAGGACAGCAACTGGTATAAACTGATCCTGAGGATTTATGAGCTGGATCCAGGAGTACGTGAAGCATTCTTTACAAACTTTATTATCAATGCCAGCTTAAAGGGAAGTGCACTTCAGGAAGAAACAGCAGAAGAGAACAACTGCAATGTTCCATGGGCAATCCTTCTTGATCCTACAAGTGCCTGTAATCTGCACTGTACAGGATGCTGGGCAGCAGAGTATGGTCACAAACTGAATCTTGATTTTGATACCATCTGTTCTATTGTAGAGCAGGGCAGAAAAATGGGAACTTATATGTACATATATACAGGTGGTGAACCGCTGGTCCGCAAGAAGGACCTGATGCGTATCTGTGAGAAATATCCGGACTGCGAGTTCCTTTCCTTTACAAATGGTACACTGATCGACGAAGAGTTCTGCCAGGAAATGCTTCGTGTTAAGAACTTTGTTCCGGCAATCAGCCTGGAAGGTTCTGAGGAAGCAAACGACGGACGTCGTGGAGAAGGTGTATATCAGAAAGTTATGCATGCAATGGAACTTCTGAAAGCTCATAAACTTCCGTTTGGTGTATCTACCTGTTATACTTCTGCAAATGTGGACAGTGTAAGCAGCGAGGAATTTTTCGATCACATTATTGACTGTGGTGCATTATTTGTATGGTTTTTCCATTATATGCCGACAGGTAATGACGCTGTAGTAGAATTAATGCCGAATCCACAGCAGCGTGAGAAGATGTATCACAAGATCAGAGAGTATCGTTCTACAAAAGCTATTTTTGGAATGGATTTCCAGAATGATGCGCAGTATGTAGGAGGATGTATTGCAGGAGGAAGACGTTACCTTCATATTAATGCGAATGGTGATGTAGACCCATGTGTATTTATCCATTATTCTAATGCAAATATTTATGAAAATACTCTGCTGGAAGCATTGAAGAGTCCGATTTTCATGGCATATCATGACGGTCAGCCGTTTAATGAAAATATGCTTCGTCCATGCCCGATGCTTGAGAATCCGCAGAAGCTTCGTAAGATGGTTGAAGAATCCGGTGCGAAGTCTACAGATTTGCAGTCTCCGGAGTCTGTGGAGCATCTTTGTGCGAAATGTGATGCTTATGCAGAACATTGGGCACCGAAAGCTGAGGAATTATTTCCTGTAAAAAATAAGTAACTTAATAATAAGAAAAAATATTAACTCAAAATTTAGCCAAAGTTATCAGAGAAAGTTCCCTGTCCGGTCATCCCCTGTCCGGATGGGGAACTTTCTCGTCTTTGAAAGGGGACGCGCGAAGCATTTAAAAAATAACTTGCCTGAGTGTGCGACATGTATTAAAGTTATGGTGTTAACCTGTATGATGGATATGTAGAAGTTCTCGTAAATAATGTATTTAAGAGGATGGCTGTAGATTTTTTAGTATGAGAGAGTGGTAGGGATGTTAAAAACTTTTTTAGTAGAGGATGAAGTTGTGATCAGGGAGATGATTAAGAAAATGATTCCCTGGGAGCAGTATGGGTTTGAACTGGCAGGAGAAGCATCTGATGGGGAGATGGCACTGCCGTTGATATTAAAGAGCAAACCGGATCTTCTGATCACTGATATTAAGATGCCGTTTATGGATGGTCTGACATTATGTAAATTGGTGAAGAAGGAGTTGCCGGACATTAAGATTGTGATTCTTAGTGGCTATGATGACTTTAACTATGCGAAGCAGGCGATCAATATTGGTGTGGAGGATTATCTGTTGAAGCCAATTACTAAGAATGCATTTATTGAGCGTCTGGAGGAGATTCATAATCGTTATGAACATGAGAAGACGCAGAAGGAATATTATGAGAAATTCAAACTGGAGATGCAGGAGTATGAGAGGAATGCGAGCCGTGATTTCTTTGAATCTCTGGTGAGAGCGGACTTTGATTTGGAAGAGATTTATCGGAGAGCAGATCGTTTGAATCTTGATATTGTGGCAGAGGCTTATAATATTCTGATTTTTACACCGGATGCTTCAGACAGCAGTTATAATTCGTCGGAAGGATATTCAGACTGGGAGGCAGAAGTACATAAGAAGATTGAGAATTATTTCCTCGGTCATCCGGTTGCGATGCTTTTCAGACATCAGGTGTTCAGTTATGCGATTCTGGTCAAGGGGCAGCGAGACACGATAAAGAAGAATACATGCGAATGTGTGGAAACAATTCAGAAGATCATGGAAGAAACCAGAGCAAATGTGGACTGGTTTGTGGCAGTCGGCGAGGAGGCAGACCGTCTGAGCAAAATTAAGCAGAGTTATCACACGGCGGCAAGAACTTATGCATTCCGTTATCTGTATGACGGACATATTCTTTATTACAATATGCTTGAGCAGGTAAAGGGGAATTCAGCAGATACTTCAAAAACAGAAGCTGTTCAGCTTAAGAATGTGAATATCAATGCCCTGAATCCGGAAATCCTTCAGAAATTTTTAAGCAGTGGTCTGGAAGATGAAGTAGACAGTTTTGTCCATGATTATTTCCATGCTATTGGCAGGGAACCGATGGAATCACTGGTGTTCCGTAATTATGTGGTTTTGAATGTGCGTTTTTCTGTACTGTCATTTCTTAAGAAAATTGGATATGATGATACGGAATTGTCCAGAGAAGAGACAGATGATGTTGTGAAGAAGACAAGCCAGTCTACAGAAGCTTCTGTTGCATATGCAGAGGAAGTCCTGAAACGGGCCATTGCAATCCGTGATGAAAATGCAGGCAGTCAGAACAGAAGTGTGTTGAAGCAGGCAATAGATTTTATAGATGGACATTATATGGATGAAGAGATTTCTCTGAATAGAGTGGCGCATGCGGCGAATGTGAGTGCCAATCATTTCAGCGCGCTTTTCAGTCAGAATATGGGACAGACATTTATTGAGTATCTGACTTCGCTTCGCATGGACAAGGCAAAGGAGCTGCTTCGCTGTACTTCCAAACGTTCCAGTGAGATTGCAGGGGAAGTGGGATATAAGGATGCGCATTACTTCAGCTATCTTTTTAAGAAAACTCAGGGAATGACTCCGAGTGAGTATCGTAAGACGAGAGGAGAAGTCTGATTCATGAAGCAGAAACAGGAGAAGCTGGAAACAAAGATGAAGTGGATGCTTCTGAGCACTATGATCCCTATGACAATTCTGATCATAGTGCTTCTTGTTTTTTTCTGGCATTATACAAATGAATATAATCAGTTGTCTAATAATCTGGCGGTGAGTTCGGAATATAATGCAAACTATAGAAATTCCAATAATGATATGAGCTTTAAAGATGAAGTGGATATGGATATCTATTATGTGACTATCGGGCGAAAAGGTAAGGACGGGCTGCCGACAGAGCAGGTAGACAAGGCAATCAGTACTGTGGAGAGTCTGAAGAAAACCACATCAAAGAAGGAAAGCCTGCGTTCTCTGAAATATCTGACTAACTATCTGGAGAATCTTAAGAAACGGATGAATCAGCTTCTTGAGATAAAGAATTATCAGGAACGACAGGAATTTGTGGCAAATAATACAGAAATCCTGACCACGCTCTTTGAGAAAGAAATGCAGAATTATATTTATCAGGAGGCGACGGAACTGGTGCAGATAGAGTCTCAACTGGCTGGAAATGTACGTCTGACGATCATCACTATGTGTGCGGCGATTTTGGTTGCTACGGCTATTCTGCTGCGGCGTTCTTTTCGTCTGACATACAGCATTACCAAACCGATTTCTGAAATTCTCCATAATATTAAGAAGGTTGGAAAAGGAGAGTACAAAACTATTAATGTAGTATCTGCCGACAGTGTTGAAATCCAGGAGCTTGATGCCGGTACCAGAAAGATGGCAGGAAGGATTGAAGGGCTTCTTGAGAATGTGCGTAAGGAGCAGGAGGTACAGCATATGACGGAGCTGCAGCTGATCCAGGCACAGGTAAATCCGCATTTTCTGTATAATACACTGGACACTATTGTGTGGCTGGTGGAGGGTGGTATGCAGCAGGATGCAGTGGATATGATCACAAGTCTGTCTGTTTTTTTCCGCACTTCGCTTTCGAAGGGGAAGGATATCATTCCGCTGTCGGAAGAGAAACGCCACACATTGAGTTATCTGGAGATTCAGCAGTCAAGATACAGGGATATTATGGAATTTGAGATTAATATTCCGCCGGAACTGGATGAAGTGATGGTGCCGAAGCTTACTTTGCAGCCGTTAGCGGAGAATGCTCTTTATCATGGAATTAAGAATAAGCGTGGAAAAGGTAAGATTCTTATTGAAGGATTCAATCTGGGAGATGATATGATGCTGAGAGTGACTGACAATGGTCAGGGAATGACACCGGAACGTCTTTATGAAGTACAGGAAGCCATCCGCACCGGTGAACGTGCCGGGTTCGGACTTGCTGCGGTGTCAGAGAGAATTGTACTTTATTATGGTCCGGGTTATGGACTGAAGATTTCTTCTACAGAGGGAGAAGGTACGGTTATGGAAGTGTATATGGCGAAAAAAATTAACCGGGATAACAATTCAAGATAAACAAAGAAAAAGCTGCATGAAGTTAAGAATCTTAACAGATATGCAGCTTTTGTTATGTATTCAGGTGGATAAAGTCAATTATTTTATTGTTTATTCATATCCAATAACAGTTTTATGGCCTGCTGATAGAGACTTACGAAGGTCTGCCAAATAATGGAATGTATGAATTATGTCGACTAATGCTGAATTGTGCAAAGTGAATATAAAAGACAGATGATAATTTGTTTCTATATTTATAATGCACAATAAAAAATCCAACTTCCACAATAAAAAAACAAACCTTGTATAAATTGTGAACAAAATATGATAGAAGAATAAACTTTTTGCGGAAAATATTCTATGGAATTTTCCTGGATTTTTACTATAATAAAGACATCTTAAATGAATCGGGAGGATTTACAAAATGAAGAAAAAAATAGTGTCAGCTTTATTAACAGCAACAATGGTATGCGGTATGAGCGTTGTTCCGGCAGTGGGTGTAGCAGCAGCGGACGACACAATCACAGTTGGTTTCTCACAGGTAGGTGCTGAATCTGACTGGCGTACAGCTAATACAGAATCCATGAAATCCACATTCAGCGAAGAGAACGGATATGAATTAATCTTTGACGATGCACAGCAGAAACAGGAAAATCAGTTAACAGCAATCCGTAACTTCATCCAGCAGGAAGTTGATTACATTCTTTTAGCTCCTGTAACAGAGACAGGTTGGGATACAGTTCTCCAGGAAGCTAAAGATGCTGATATTCCTGTAATCATCGTAGACCGTATGGTTGATGTATCTGATGACAGCTTATATACAACATGGATCGGAACTGACTCCTTACTCGAAGGAAGAAAAGCAGCTGAATGGCTGAATGCATACACAGCAGCTAAGGGAATCGATGCAAAAGATGTTAACATCGTTGATATCCAGGGTACAATCGGATCTACAGCTCAGATTGGACGTTCTAAAGGCCTTGAAGAAGGTGTTGACAACTATGGATGGAACTTACTTGCTCAGCAGTCCGGTGAATTCACACAGGCTAAAGGACAGGAAGTTATGGAGTCCATGCTGAAACAGTATGACAATATTAATGTTGTATACTGCGAGAACGATAACGAAGCATTCGGTGCTATCGATGCTATCGAAGCAGCTGGTAAAACAGTAGGATCTGATATCGCAAACGGTGAAATCATGGTTATGTCTTTTGATACAACAAATGCTGGTTTAACAGATACATTAGCCGGCAAGATCGCATGCGATGTTGAGTGTAACCCATTACACGGACCACGTGCAGAAGAACTGATCAAAGCTCTTGAAGCTGGTGAAGAAGTTGAAAAACTGAACTATGTAGATGAAGAAATCTTTGCTACAGATGATACAGTTGATAAAGTTAAAGCTGTAAACAGTCTTGATGAAGAGGGCGAATATGACGTAACACCTATCACACAGGAAATTATTGACGGACGTGCATACTAATTTTTGACAACATATAATAGACGTGTAATAGAAGAAATATAAACAATCCGGAGCGTGGTTCATAATTCGGAGAAACCCGGATTTATGAATCACGCTCTCTTTATGCCGAAATGATTTACAGATACCCGCTTTACTGAAGCTTTTCAGTAAATGAGGGGTAAACCAGTTTAGAAAGCAGGTGGAAAGAATATGGAACAAAATGTAGTATTGGAAATGCGTGATATCAGCAAAAACTTTACAGGAGTCCGTGCCCTTTCCCATGTGGACTTTACCCTTCGAAAGGGCGAAATCCACGCACTGATGGGGGAGAATGGTGCAGGTAAATCAACACTGATTAAGGTGCTGACCGGTGTACATGAATTTGAAAGTGGAACAATTCATATGGCTGGAAACAGTAATGCCATTATTAACCACTCGCCTCAGGAAGCGCAGGCAAATGGTATCAGTACAGTATATCAGGAGGTAAACCTTTGTCCCAACCTGACTGTAGCTGAGAACCTTTTTATTGGCAGAGAACCGAGAAAGATGGGGATGATTGATTGGAAGCAGATGAATGAGCGCTCAGGAAAACTTCTTGAGAGCCTGGACATTCATGTGCCGCCAACACAGATGCTGGATGAATGTTCCATTGCGATTCAGCAGATGATCGCAATTGCCCGTGCAGTGGACATGAAGTGCCAGGTACTGATTCTCGATGAACCGACATCTTCACTGGATGATGATGAAGTTGAAAAGCTGTTTGTACTTATGAGAAGACTTCGTGACGAAGGTGTAGGTATTATCTTTGTTACGCATTTCCTTGAGCAGGTATATGCAGTCTGCGACAGGATTACAGTTCTTCGTAATGGTGAACTTGTTGGGGAATATGAGACGAAAGATCTTCCGAGAGTAATGCTGGTTGCCAAGATGATGGGTAAGGATTTTGATGATCTTGCAGATATTAAAGGCGATCATAAAGACAAGAGAATCACAGATGCAGAACCTGTAATCGAGGCAAAAGGATTATCTCATAAGGGAACGATCAAACCGTTTGATATTACCATCAATAAAGGTGAGGTTATTGGTCTTACCGGACTTCTGGGTTCCGGACGTTCTGAATTGGTTCGTGCAATTTATGGTGCGGATAAAGCTGATACAGGAACTTTAAAAGTAAAGGGAAAAGAAGTAAAGATCAATACTCCGCTGGATGCCATGAAACTTGGTATGGCATATCTTCCGGAAGACAGAAAGGCAGAAGGTATTATTGCAGATCTTTCTGTAAGAGAAAATATTATTATAGCGCTCCAGGCTAAACGCGGTATGTTCCATCCATTAAGCAAGAAAGAAATGGAGGATGCTGCTGATAAGTATATTAAATTACTGCAGATTAAGACAGCAAGTCGTGAAACTCCGATTAAGAGTCTGTCCGGTGGTAACCAGCAGAAGGTTATCCTTGGAAGATGGCTTCTGACTAATCCGGATTATCTGATTCTGGATGAGCCGACCAGAGGTATTGATATCGGTACTAAGACAGAGATTCAGAAACTGGTTCTTGATCTTGCGGATCAGGGAATGGCAGTTACATTTATCTCCTCAGAGGTTGAGGAAATGCTCCGCACCTGCTCCCGTATGGCAGTTCTTCGTGATGGCCAGAAGGTAGGGGAGCTGGAAGAGGATGAACTTTCCCAGAGCGGAGTTATGAAAGCTATTGCCGGAGGTGACGATAAATAATGAATAAGAGTAAATTAAAGAAAATAACAAGTGCACGTCTGTTTCTTCCTATTGTGTGTCTGATCGCAGTACTTTTGCTGAATGTGATCAGAACACCGGATTTCTTTAATGTATCAATCCGAAACGGTGTACTCTATGGTTACATTGTTGATGTTATTAACCGTGCTTCAGAGCTGGTTATCCTTGCAATCGGTATGACACTGGTAACAGCAGCTTCCGGTGGACAGGATATCAGTGTTGGTGCAATCATGGCAGTTGCAGCGGCTGTCTGCTGTCAGATTCTTTCCGGCGGACAGGTTTCTGTAAATGATTACCAGAATCCTGTGATCCTGGCTGTTATCGCAGCACTTCTTGCATCTGCATTATGTGGTGCATTTAATGGATTTCTGGTTTCCAAGCTGAATATTCAGCCAATGGTTGCAACTCTGATCCTTTACACAGCCGGTCGTGGTATTGCTCAGCTGATCACAAACGGACAGATTACTTATATTCGTGTGGATTCCTTTAAGATGGCTGGTGGATATATTGGAAAATGCCCGATTCCTACACCTATTTTCTTTGCGATCATTACAGTTGTTATTGTGTACCTGATTTTGAAGAAGACTGCTCTTGGGCTTTACATTGAAAGTGTTGGTATCAATGGAAAGGCAGCTCGTCTTGTGGGATTAAATTCTACGATGATTAAATTCCTTACCTATGTTATCTGTGGTGTACTGGCTGGTATTGCCGGTATTGTGGCATCCAGCCGTATCTACTCTGCAGATGCAAACAACATTGGTCTTAACCTGGAAATGGATGCCATCCTTGCAGTTGCGCTTGGCGGAAACTTCCTTGGTGGTGGTAAATTCAGCCTGATCGGTTCCGTAATCGGTGCCTACACTATTCAGGCTCTGACCACAACACTCTATGCGATGAACGTAAAAGCAGACCAGCTTCCTGTTTATAAGGCAATCGTAGTTGTTATCATCGTTACACTGCAGAGTGATGTATTTAAGAAATATATTGCCAACTTAAAGGCTAAAAGAAGTGTGGCAGCAGAAGGAGGTCAGAAGTAATGAAAGCAAATGTACAGAAAAAGAAAATAACGGGAAATGGCTTCCTGCTTCTGATCACAATCGCATTATTTGTAGTAATGTATGTTGCAGGTATGATTGTTTTTGCTGATAAAGGTTTTGCAAAACCTCAGATGTTTCTGAACCTGTTTGTATCTAATGCGGGTCTTCTGGTTATTGCGTGTGGTCTTACAATCGTTATGATCACCGGTGGTATTGATATTTCCGTAGGTTCTGTTACTGCACTTGTATGTATGGTTCTTGCAGACCTTATGGAGAACAAAGGTGTGAACGCATATGCAGCAGTTTTAGTTGCACTGCTTATTGGTGTTGCTTTTGGTATTGTTCAGGGCTTCCTGGTAGCTTATCTGGATATCCAGCCATTCATCGTTACTCTGGCAGGTATGTTCTTCGGACGTGGTCTGACAGCTATCATCAGTACTGATATGATTTCTATCAAGAATGAGTTATTCCTGAAATGGGCAAATTACCGTTTCTATATGCCTTTTGGTTCAACCAGTAAGAAGGGTAAATTTATTCCGGCTTATATTCCGCCGACAGTTGTGATTGCTCTGATTGTTGTAATTCTGATCGCGGTTCTTCTGAAATATCGTAAGTTTGGACGTAAGCTTTATGCAATCGGCGGTAGCCGTCAGAGTGCATTAATGATGGGTCTGAATGTTAAGAAAACTATTTTTAATGCTTATGTTCTGGATGGTTTTCTTGCAGGCCTTGGTGGCTTCCTGTTCTGTTTGAACAGTTGTGCAGGTTTCGTTGAGCAGGCAAAGGGTCTTGAGATGGATGCAATTTCATCAGCGGTTATTGGTGGTACGCTTCTTTCAGGTGGTGTTGGTACTCCGATTGGTACTTTGTTTGGTGTGTTGATTAAGGGTACGATTTCCAGTTTGATTACTACTCAGGGTACTTTGTCAAGCTGGTGGACAAGAATTATTCTTTCTGCGTTGCTTTGTTTCTTTATTGTTATTCAGTCTGTTGTGGCTTCTATGAAGAAGAAAGCGAAATAAGTGGTTGTATTATGAAACAAGCTGAGACTTTTGGGAGTCTTGGCTTGTTTTTTTGTAGAGGGACGCGCGAAACAGCATCTCTCTGTGGGTTCAGTTCCGGGGGTTAAGTAACTCTAAGGTGGAGGAAATCCGCTAAAAGCATGAAGAAAAACGCAAAACTCGCTCCGCCTCCGACTTCGCTCAGACAGGTTGCTGTTTTTCTTCATAACGCGGATTTTCTCCGCCTAAGAGTTACTAAGCCCCCTCCAGATTCACCCACAGAGAGATGCTGTTTCGCGCTGGGTACTGGCAACGATTTAGAGCGAAGCAAGTAAATTTCTGATAAACTGTGGAGAAGATATTGGGGTATGGGCAGGTTGCGAAGAGGATGATGTTATTAACTTGAACGTGAGTATCGATACTTTATTATTATTGTTCGCTAGTAATATCCTGCGAAGCGTGTTATTGAGAACGGAGTGAACAGTAATGCTTTATTTGTTTATAACTGTGAATTATGATGGTTTGCTTGCCATGGGGGGAGTTTTATTTTATACTTTAAACAATGAATGATGTTAAGGTTAAAGGGGATTTTGATCTTGATATTATTGAAATTATGTGAGAAATGTGGCTTTACTAATGGTTGGATATGTAGTACAATCGTAATTTATTATGCGTTTATTTTAGGAGGATTATTATACAATGTGGATTGCAGATGGATGGAAAGATTATGAGGTTATTGATACTTCCTGTGGGGAGAAGCTGGAGCGTTGGGGGGATTATCTTCTGGTGAGGCCGGATCCGCAGGTTATATGGGATACGCCGAAGGTAAATAAGGGCTGGAAGCATATGAACGGGCATTATCACAGAAGTAAGAAGGGCGGCGGTGAATGGGAGTTTTTTGATTTGCCCCAGCAGTGGGATATTCATTATAAGGGACTTACCTTTAATTTGAAACCTTTTAGTTTTAAGCATACCGGGCTTTTTCCGGAGCAGGCTGTGAATTGGGACTGGTTTGGCAATAAGATCCGCAATGCGGGACGTCCGGTGAAGGTGTTGAATCTTTTTGCATATACAGGTGGTGCGACTCTGGCGGCAGCGGCAGCGGGAGCTTCTGTTACTCATGTGGATGCTTCTAAGGGTATGGTTACCTGGGCAAAGGAGAATGCGGTTGCTTCCGGTCTGGGAGATGCTCCGATCCGCTGGCTGGTAGATGACTGTGTGAAGTTTGTTGAGCGTGAGATCCGCAGAGGGAATCATTATGATGCGATCATTATGGATCCGCCTTCTTATGGACGTGGACCGAAGGGGGAGATCTGGAAGATTGAGGATTGTATCCATGACCTGATTAAGCTGTGTACAAAGATTCTCAGCGATGAGCCTTTGTTTTTCCTGATAAATTCTTATACAACAGGTCTGGCACCGGCAGTTCTTACTTATATGTTGTCTACTGAATTGAAAAAGTTCGGCGGGCATGTGGACTCTCAGGAGATCGGGCTTCCGGTAAGCTCTAACGGACTGGTTCTTCCATGTGGTGCTTCTGGAAGATGGGAGGCGTAGAAAGGTTTCCTTTTGTTTGTCATTGACGGAAAACTGCTTTTTAGCCGAATCAGTTAAGTCTTCTGCAGAGATTGTGAAAAGCAATTTCACATGAGTTCAATTTGAACTGTTTGGCGAGATGGGAGGAAACGTGATTATGAAGGAACTTAATTTAAAACATGAAGCCAAGCGTTACGGCTGTGCGGTTCTGGCTGCAACGATCATGGCGTTGAATATTAAGACATTTGTTCGTGCAGGCGGTCTTTTTCCGGGAGGATTTACAGGACTTACTCTGCTGCTCCAGAACATTTTTCAGACATTTATGGGGATTGCAGTTCCGTATACGCTGATTAATGTACTGCTGAACTCTATTCCTGTATTTATTGGTCTGAAATTTATCGGAAAGAAATTTACGATAAGTTCTGTCTGTGTGATCGTGCTTTCCGGTCTGCTTACGGATATTATTCCCAGTCAGCCGATCACTTATGATACATTGCTGATCAGTATCTTTGGCGGTTTGATCAATGGCTTCTGTATCAGTCTCTGTCTGATCGGTAATACCAGTACAGGTGGAACGGACTTTATTGCGATTTATTTTTCCGAGAAAAATGGCAGGGATATCTGGAATTATATTCTGTGTGGAAATGCAGTGATCCTGACAGTGGCAGGTTTGCTCTTTGGATGGGACAGAGCGCTTTACTCTATTATCTTCCAGTTTACTTCTACTCAGGTGATTCAGATGCTGCATCAGAGATATAAGAAGCATACGCTGTTCATTATCACGAAGGAGCCGTATCAGATTTATGAGGAGATTTTCAAACTTACCAATCATACGGCGACACGTTTTGAAGGTACCGGATGTTACACAGACGAGAAGACCAGTATGATCTATTCTGTAGTCTCTACAGAAGAAGCAAAATATCTGGTAAAGAAGGTACATGAGATCGATCCGAAGGCTTTTGTAAATATTATCAAAACCGATTACATAAACGGAAGATTTTACCAGAAAACAGATTATTAATTACTTGTATTCCCTTTCTGTGAGCGTATAATACAGGATATAAGGAATCTGTTCGTTCATGGAGTTTGTACTTAAAATTGGATGAACAGTAACCGGCACACAAGGAGGGTGATATATATGGGTAATGCAACAGAAAGCACACTTCCTCACGGCAATACCTCAGGCTATGACCGCAAAGCCTGCAGGACATGCGCCTGTTCCACCTGTTATGAGCAGGAGTTCTGCGACAGATGCAGTTCCTGTCAGAATCAGTCACGGAAATTAGACAGGTGCAATGCTTACGAGGGGGCATATAACTATTAACCTCAACATATCCCTATCTGCTGCAAAATAATAAACAGTGGATGGGGATTTCTTTATAAAAAACAGTTATTATATTATAAGTATAAGCAATGTTTTTCTATAGCAAGCCTCTTAATCAATATGCATTATTTACGAGGGTTGCTATAAGTTTACAGATTCATAAGATGTATCTGATATAATAATTCTGTTACTTACTGATATAAACTTTCCGTAAGTTCTTTTGCTGATGAACTTTGCTATAGAATTTTTTTGGGGATGGCAGAATGTTGAATGGTTACAAAAGAACAATTATTTACAGGAGAAGAAAAAAATATGATCGTATATCACTATTGCAGTTTAGAATCATTGAATTCTATTTTGAAAAATCGTTCCCTCCGTCTGACAAATATCCTGAAATCCAATGATTCCATGGAGATCAGCTGGATCTGCAGGTATTATGACGCAGAATTTAAAAGAGCTTATGAAAATGCTTCAGATTTATTCAGATCAAAGATTTCATCAGAGAGATTGATGGGATATGTGAAACTGTTTACAGATGAATTTTTCAATGAAAATCATGCAGACTTCAGATATTATGTAACCTGTTTTTCGTATCAGAATGATCTGCTCAGTCAGTGGCGGGGATATGCGGATGACGGGCGCGGAGCTGCCATCGGATTTGACCTGGATGTATTAAAAGAAGTTGTAACGGTTTCTCCGGAGATTTCAAAGCCGTCAATTGTGTCATTACATAAGATCAGTTATTCTGAAACAGAGCAGAGAGAAGTTGTACATCAGATAGTGCATGAATTGGTTGATGAAATCGAGAAGATATTACAGAAAGAAGAACAATGTCGGGAAAGCATTGAGGAAAAGCAGGATTATGAAATAGAAGTACTGGATAAAGTCATGAACTGTTTTGAGAAAAAGTTTTTGAAATTATTTCAGGAATCTGTTTACATGAAAAATCCGTTTTTCAGAGAGGAAAGCGAAATCCGATTGTGCGAGTTTTCGCCGAAACAGTTTCTGATGGGAAGAGAAGTTGAACTTTCTCTCGGTGCACGTTTATATAACTATTCCTACTATGTAAAAGAAAGTCAGCTGATATCTTATGTGGATTTTGATTTTTCAGATTGCCTTGACCAGCTGATAAAGGAACTCGTTATAGGGCCAAAGTGTCTGATGTCAGAGAGAGACATGGAATATTATCTGACAACGCTCGGTCTGTCGAATTGTCGGGTAAAGAAATCGCAGGGGACATATCGGTAATATATTTATAGCAATTCCCTTATATGGGCATATCAGACATCATGGAAAGGCAGATGAAAGACATGAAAAGAAAATTACCATTCAGAAAAGTGGCGGTATTTCTGATACTGGCATTATTTCTGACAGCAGGCATCAGTATGCGTGCAGTTACCGTAAATGCAGCTACATATGTGAAACAGGACAGAACCTCCGTCAGCATCACATCGAAGAAAACGGGATGGCAGAAAATAAACGGAGATTACTATTTTTATAATTCAAAGGGGCGTCTGATCTGCGGTTCTTTTAAGTATAAAGGTTATTATTACTACAGTATTGCCAACGGCAAACGTTTCACCGGGTGGATGAAGCGTTCCGGTAATAAATACTATTACAATCGCAAAAATGGTGCCATGTTCCGCAATCGCTGGGCAACAGGTGATAAATATACCTATTATTTCAATGAATCCGGCGTGGCAATTGCCAGGCAGTGGCTTACTCAGGATGGAAAAAAATACTATTTCCTCAGCAATTCCACCATGGCAAAGGGCTGGCAGAAGATAGGAAAATATTATTACTATTTCAGCAAGAAAACAGGAGTGATGGCAAAAAATACCTGGATAGGTAAATATTATGTAAACAGCAAAGGGCAGCGTGTAAAATCTTCAGATACTAAACCGACAAATACTAAACCAACAGTTACTCAAAGCGGCAATACTTACGAATACAAAAGCAGCACTCTTAATATTAAACTTAAACGCAAATCAGTCCATGGAATTTCCTACTGGGTAGCGCATATAAAGACAGCCAGTGCCAAACAGCTGAAATCCGCCCTCTCCAACGGAACTTATGGCGGATCCCGACAGACAACTTCTGATGCAGTATCCTCAAATGGAGGCATTATCGGAGTAAACGGCAGTGCTTTCGACTATGGTACAGGAAAACCATCCCCCCTTGGTATGTGCATCAAAAACGGGATTATCTATGGTGATTACATGACCAGTTATTCAGTCATGGCAGTAAAGAAAGACGGAACCATCTATACTCCGGCACAGGGACTTATGGGAAAAAATCTTCTTGCAGCCGGTGTAAAAGATACATATAATTTTGGTCCGGTTCTTATTAAAGATGGCGAAGCCCAGCTTCCATGGGCTGAAACAGAAAAATATTATCCACGTACAGCGGTAGGAATGGTAAAGCCCAACGATTATGTACTCCTTGTAACAGATACCGGCAGCTATAATGGTCTTAATCACTGGGATATGGTGGATATTTTCAAATCCTACGGCTGTACTTATGCTTACAACCTGGATGGAGGCGGTTCTGCAACCCTGTACTTTAATGGAAAAGTAATGAACAAACTTATCGGCAATACTCAGCGTCCATGCGCAGACTTCCTTTATTTCACCCGATAATCCTTTTCCAGATAAGAATCCCGTCTGCTTGCACATGCTGCCAAAGCCCAGCACACAAGAATCAGCAGCCCGATTCCCATAGCCAGCACAGCAAGCAGGATTATGATAATTGCGTGGATAAACATAGACATGGATGACCTCCTTTCACAGTCATTCGGTTATGAACTGAGCAGCGAAGCAGATGATTTTATCCGCCTGACTTGTCTCATTCACTGACTTGGATAAAAATGGATGTTGTATAAGGAGTAATAAAAAGATATCAGGATGACCTGACAAGAACAATTAAGACAGTTAAAAGATCTGTTAACTGATTTAAATATACGCTGTCACACTCAAAAAAGCAAGCCGAAACTTTCGAGGGATTTCGACTTGCTTTTTGGCTGATTATTTACGAGGCTTGTTATAAGTATCAGAGAAAGATGTTACGGCAATCCGGAATGAATTTGGGTTACGTTACTGAGAACAGAGGGAACAGTAACGATTGTTTTGGTAAAATATTAACAATTCCATAAAAACACTTGACAACCCTACTTTACCATACTAAAATGTAAAAAGCAAAAAAACTGTTGCCGTAGGAAAAACAAATGATTGCCCTATACGGAAAAAGGGACATCCTTCCATGGCAGAACAAGGAGGAATATTATGAAAAAATACAGCGACATGAGCAAAGAAGAACTGCTTACACTCAAAGCACAGCTGGATAAAGAATACGCAGATATCAAAGCAAAGGGCTTAGCTCTCGATATGTCACGTGGAAAACCGTCAGCAGACCAGCTCGATCTCTCAATGGGATTAATGAACGTATTAGGCAGCGATTCAGACCTCAAGTGTGAAACAGGAGTAGACTGCCGTAACTACGGTGTTATCGACGGAATCCCGGAAGCTAAACGCCTCCTTGGAGAAATGTCCGAGGTAGATCCGGACCACATCATCATCTACGGAAACTCAAGCTTAAACGTTATGTTTGACAGTATTGCACGTTCTATGACACAGGGTGTAATGGGAAATACCCCATGGTGCAAACTTGATAAGGTAAAATTCCTCTGTCCTGTACCGGGATATGACCGCCATTTCAAGATCACAGAATTCTTCGGAATCGAAATGATCAACGTGCCAATGACACCACAGGGACCGGACATGGATATGGTAGAGAAGCTTGTCAGTGAAGACGCATCCATCAAAGGAATCTGGTGTGTGCCGAAATACTCCAACCCACAGGGATATACTTATTCAGCAGAAACAGTAGAGCGCTTTGCGCATCTGAAACCAGCAGCACCTGATTTCCGTATCTACTGGGATAACGCATACAGCATTCATCATCTCTATGATGACAATCAGGACTTCCTTGTAGAAATCCTTGAAGCATGTGCAAAAGCAGGAAATCCTGATCTTGTATATAAATTTACATCAACATCAAAAGTCAGCTTCCCGGGTTCCGGTATTGCAGCAGTTGCAGCTTCCAAAGCAAACCTGGAAGATTTCCGCAGCTACATGCAGATCCAGACAATCGGACATGACAAATTAAACCAGTTACGTCATGTAAAATTCTTCAAAAATATCGACGGTCTTCATGAACACATGAGAAAACATGCGGCAATTCTCCGTCCGAAATTTGAAATGGTCCTTAACACACTGGACAGAGAACTTGGCGGTCTTGGAATCGGCGAGTGGACAAAACCACATGGTGGATACTTCATTTCCTTTGATTCAATGGAAGGATGTGCAAAAGCTATTGTTGCCAAGGCAAAAGAAGCAGGTGTTGTACTTACAGGAGCAGGCGCAACTTATCCATATGGAAAAGATCCGAAAGACTCCAATATCCGTATTGCACCAAGCTTCCCGACTCCTGAGGATCTTGGAAAAGCAGCAGAAGTGTTCGTACTCTGTGTTAAACTTACAAGTGTAGAGAAACTACTGGCTACTGTTCGCTGATAATATCCCGCGAGGTGTTTTTTGTGAGCGAAGATCACAGAAAACCCGAGACATACCGCGCGAATTTATGCAATTAGCATAAATTCTGTGCATCGCGAAGCGTGTTACTGTGAACGGAGTGAACAGTAACACTACTGGAAAACGCATAAAAGAGAATAATCGTATTTACTTTCTGGATAAATAATGTGATAATAAAACTGCCCGGCATAATTTCTTGCCGGGCGGTTGCTGTTTATAAAAAAGAAAGGAGAGGATGTCGTGAGCAGCAGAAAGAAAATCATGATCACCCTGATCATAATCTTGCTCCTGCTGACTGCCGGAGTATATGGATATGGTGTATACTATTTCACAGAGCATTTCTTACCGGGATCAATGGTAAACGGATTCAACTGTTCCTATATGACAGTATCCCAGTCAGAAGAATTGCTTACGCAGAAGGTGGGAGCATATGTTCTTACTATTGACACCAGAAATAACGGACAGGAAAGTATCACAGCAAAACAGGCGGGACTTTCCTATGACTCAGATGGAAGTGTTGATAAACTGATCAGAAATCAGGATCGTTTTACATGGTTTCTTGCTTTTGATCAGCACAGGAATTATGAGGTGTCCTCCTCCATTAAATATGATGAGCAGAAGACAGAGGCTGTCATTTCCGAACTGAAATGTATGCAACAGGAGAATATGACAGAGCCTTCGGATGCTCATATAGAAGAGAAAGACGATAAGTTTGTAATTGTTCCTGAGCAGGAGGGAACTGCACTGAAACCAGAAAAAACAAGTCAGGATATTATAGATGCTCTTGTCACAGGACGAACGCCGGTTGATCTGGAAGCAGATGGATGCTACAAAGAACCGAAAGTTTATCAGAGTGATGAAACTCTGACGAAGAATTGTGACCTGATAAACAAACTTACGGATGTAGTGATAACCTATGATTTTGACGATTGCACAGAGACAGTAGACAGAGATATGATCAAAAACTGGCTCACAACAGATGAAAACGGTCTTTATACACTTGACAAAAAACAGATAGAAGCATATATCAGTGAACTGGCGGCTAAATATGATACGGTTGGAACAGAGAGAACATTTAATACATATGATGGTCGTGAGATTACTGTCAGCGGAGGGAATTATGGCTGGCAGATCGATCAGAAAGCGGAGCTGAAAGAACTTACAGAACTGATAAAAAACGGAGAAACCCAGGTCAGAGAACCTGTTTATTCCCATGAAGGTCTGGTCAGGAAAACAAATGATATCGGATATACGTATATAGAGATTGACCTGACGGCCCAGAGAATGGTATTCTATAAAGATGGAACGCCGACTGCGGATGCGCAGATCGTATCCGGAAATCCATTCGTGCCCAACTGTGCAACTCCTGTGGGATGTTATACAACAGGTGAAATGAAGAGCGGATGTACAGTGAACGGAGAGGACTATCCTTCTGCTGTAAATTACTGGATCCCATTCGATGGAAATCTGGGGATCAGTGATGCTCCATGGAGAATGGATTTCGGAGGACAGCTTTATGAATTTGAAGGCACACATGGAAGCATCTGTGCACCATCCGATCAGGTGCAGATCATTTTCAGCAATGTTGAGAAGAACACACCGGTTGTTATTTATGAATAAAGGAGAAAAATGATGAAGATTGTAGTATTAGCGGGGGGAACAAGTACAGAACGTACTGTTTCCATTACATCAGGAACAGGAATATGTAAGGCATTACGACAGAAAGGACATCAGGCGATTCTTGTGGATATTTTTTGCGGCATTGAGAATGTGGACCGGGAGAATCCGTTTCCGTCAGAGTATGATGTGGACGCAGCATCAGAATATATGTCAGCATTTAACGACAGGATTGAACAGATGAAAAAAGAGAGAAGAAGCTTCTTCGGACCAAACGTGCTGAAACTCTGCGAGGCGGCTGACATTGTTTTCCTGGGACTTCATGGTGCGAACGGAGAAGATGGAAAAGTACAGGCAACATTTGACCTGATGGGAATCAAATATACAGGAACCGGATATTTAAGCAGTGCCCTGGCAATGGATAAGGGAATCACCAAGCAGATGTTCCTGATGAATAATGTACCAACACCGCGGGGAGTGTCTATGGTAAAAGAAGAAATGACCACAGATCTGAAAGCACTTGGAATGGAATTTCCTGTAGTTGTAAAAACCTGCTGTGGCGGTTCCAGTGTAGGTGTTTATATTGTGAATGATCAGGCCGAATATGAGCAGGCTCTCAAAGACGCTTATTCTTATGAAAATGAAGTCGTGGTCGAAGAATATATAAAAGGACGTGAATTTTCAGTAGCGGTTGTGGACGGAAAAGCTTATCCGATCATCGAAATTGCTCCGCTTCAGGGATTCTATGATTATAAAAATAAATATCAGGCCGGCTCTACGATTGAGACCTGTCCTGCCGAAATTTCACCGGAACTCACAGAGAAAATGCAGCATTATGCGGAAGCAGGAGCCAAAGCTCTGTTTATGGAAGGATACTGCCGTCTTGATTTCATGATGAAGGAGAATGGAGATATGTATTGTCTGGAAGCAAATACTCTTCCCGGAATGACACCAACCAGTCTGATTCCGCAGGAGGCAAAAGTTCTGGGAATCGACTATCCGACTTTATGTGAGAAACTGATTGAAGTTTCCATGAAAAAATATCCGACGCAGGATTTCACACTATAGAGCGTGTCTGCAGTAATTTATAGAATTGTTATAGATGCATTATTAAGAGAATTGCTATAACAGGAAAGAAGATACAAAAAATATTATGAAAAACTTAACTCTTGAAAATATCGCCCGCGTATGCGGCGGTACTTATTATGGTCCGGCTGATAAATTACAGGAAGAAGTAATGTCTGTTATCACAGACAGCAGAAAAGCAGAAGAAGGATGTCTGTTTGTACCTATTGTGGGGGAACGTGTAGATGCCCATAAATTTATCCCACAGGTAATGGAAGCAGGGGCACTGGCAACCTTGTCGGAACGGGTGCTTGATAACGCTGATTTTCCTTATATCGCAGTAGAATCTTCTCTTCAGGCAGTGAAAGATATTGCAGAGTTTTATTTAAAGCAGCTTCAGATCCCGGTTGTGGGAATTACAGGAAGTGTTGGTAAGACAAGTACAAAAGAAGTGATCGCATCTGTTCTGAACCAGAAATACCATACTCTGAAAACACAGGGCAACTTTAACAATGAACTTGGTCTGCCTCTCACAGTTTTTCGTCTGCGTGATGAAGATGAAATTGCAGTTCTGGAAATGGGAATCAGTGATTTCGGTGAGATGACCAGACTTGCGCAGATTGCAAGACCGGACACCTGCGTGATCACGAATATCGGTACCTGCCATCTGGAGAATCTGGGAGACAGAAATGGTGTTCTGAAAGCAAAGACAGAGATTTTTAAATTCCTCAGACCGGAGGGACATATTGTATTAAATGGCGATGATGACAAGCTTATCACAGTAAAAGAATATGAAAAGATAAAACCTGTATTTTTCGGAATGAGTAGTGAATGTCAGGTTTACGGTGATAAGATTGTAAGCAGAGGGTTAAAGGGAATGACCTGCACCATTCATCTGGGGGATACTGCATTTACAGTTGATATCCCGATGCCGGGGCGCCATATGGTATATAATGCGCTGGCAGCAGCTGCAGTTGGAAATATTTATGGACTTACAACTGAGCAGATTAAAGCCGGAATCGAGAGCCTGGAGCCGATCAGCGGTCGTTTCAGAATGATCGAAACAGATAAATTTCTGATCGTAGATGACTGCTATAATGCAAATCCCATGTCCATGAAAGCCTCTCTGGATGTTCTGCAGGATGGTGCAGGACGCAGAATAGCAGTCCTTGGCGATATGGGTGAACTTGGAGAGAATGAAGTTCAGCTTCATGAGGAGGTAGGAGAGCATGCCGGAAAATGTGATATTGATGTTCTTATCTGTACAGGTAAACTGTGCAGAAATATGGCAGAGAGAGCACAGCGGACAAATCCGGACCTGAAAGTAATCTATGAGCCGGACAGAGAAAGTCTGCTGGAGCATCTGGAAGGTTATGTACAGGATGGTGACACTATTCTTGTGAAAGCTTCCCATTTTATGAAGTTTGAAGAGGTAGTTACGAAACTGGAAAATATGTAAACACTTCGAGACATTTTTGTCTTTTTATGAGAGAATTTGATGAGCGATTTTAGTTCCATGATACCGGAAACAGCAGTATAATAATCCTGTCAGTTTATGAGCAGGCAGCGAAGCAGATAGTCTTATCTGTTCAAGTGAGGAGGATGTTATGCTGGAGAAAGTTATGGAACTGCATTTCCTGCTGTATGCCATGATGTTAATGGGCGGACTGGGAGCACTGGGGATGCTGACCACACATCTTACCTACCGAAGAATGATCAGAAAAAATACAGAGGTTAAATCAAATCTCAAAGAGAAATGGACAAATCTTTGGAAAACAAGAGACAGGCTGTTGAACCGTATGAACCGGTTTGTCTGGTATCCGTCACTTTTCTGTATCGCTTTTCTTGGACTGGCTTTTTTCCTGTATTCCAAAGATGCACGATGGGACGGAATGCCGCTGGCATATCTTTATGTGGCTGCGATCATTCCGACAGCATTGCTTTTGCTGAGACAGGCGCTGGATTTTACATACAGAGAAGAACTTCTGATGAATTCTTTTTCTGATTATGTGGAACATGCCCGCACATGGGTAGAAGAAGTGCCGGTGCCGGAGAAGGCTGACGAAGCTGTAAAAGAGGAAATCGTTGAACATATTGCGGACAGTATCCGCCAGACTGCAGCAGCAGGAAGCCATTTCAGCGGAATGCTTACACCCGAGGAAGATGAGATTATGAGAGAAATCATAAGAGAATTTATGAAATAAAGACATGAAAATTCACTGCAAATGAGACACACAGGATCAGAAACAATATGGCAATGTAAAGTTTCTGATCCTGTACACATTTTAAGACAGAATAATTTATTATTCGTCATCCTCTTCAATTACCTGGATCTCCAGATAATCAAAATCAATCTGCTCTATAAAATTATCCTGATAAAATCTGGCTTTTCCATGTTTCTTAAAATGTCTGACTGTAGATTCCAGCCAGATTGGGTTTCCCAGATCCATTTCATAACAGATACTTTCCAGACCACGAAAAATCTTGTGGGTCCGCGTATCTTCGGAGTCATCGCAGATTACAGTATCTTTCAGTAAATGATTATCTTTCCATATTTTTCCCCATAAACGGAACATATCGGTAATACCTCCCTGTCAGAACTGCCACAGGCGGCAGAAATCTCATTTTCTAAGTGATTCCCAGTATAGCGGATTTTTGCGGGAAAGTAAAGAAAGTGAAAAGCAACAGCAAAATACTTATAGTCTTAGGCTTGATTATTCCGGTGGAATATTCTATAATAAAACCTAAATTTCCATAAATTAGCGTGTCAAAGTGCCGGTTCAGGAGAAAATCAGTTTTCATCTGGAAATTTGAAGACTGGTGTGGATAAGGTGAGTTCCATAACTGCATTTGTGATATGCAAAAAAACAGAATGGAGGAGACATTATGAAATTATACGATACCGGTGTGTATTTGCTGAATGGTCAGAAGATTGTTCCGGAGAATCAGGCAGATTTTCCTGTTTCCAAAGAGGAAGCTGCAAAGAGTACAATTGCCTATTCAATTCTGAAAGCACACAATACTTCCGGAAATATGGAGAAACTTCAGATTAAATTTGATAAACTGACTTCTCATGATATCACTTTTGTCGGAATTATCCAGACTGCACGTGCTTCAGGCCTTGAGAAATTTCCGGTGCCATATGTACTGACAAACTGCCATAATTCACTCTGTGCCGTAGGCGGAACTATTAATGAAGATGATCATATGTTTGGACTTACCTGTGCCAAGAAATATGGCGGCGTATATGTACCGCCCCATCAGGCGGTTATCCATCAGTTTGCAAGAGAAATGCTTGCAGCAGGCGGTAAAATGATCCTCGGTTCAGACAGCCATACACGATATGGCGCACTGGGAACCATGGCAATGGGTGAGGGCGGACCGGAGCTTGTAAAGCAGCTTCTTTCCCAGACTTATGATATCAATATGCCAGGCGTCGTTGCCATTTATCTTACCGGTTCTCCTCGTCCGGGCGTAGGTCCTCAGGACGTTGCGCTTGCGATTATTGGCAAGGTTTTTGCAAACGGATATGTGAAGAATAAAGTTATGGAATTTGTAGGACCCGGTGTTGCAAATTTAAGTGCTGATTTCCGAATTGGTGTAGATGTAATGACAACAGAGACCACCTGTCTTTCCTCTATCTGGCAGACAGATGAGAAGATTCAGGAATTCTATGAGATCCATGGCAGAAGTGAAGATTACAAAGAACTGAAACCAGGTGAAACAGCATACTATGATGGCTGTGTAGAGATTGATCTGAGTGAGATCAGACCAATGATCGCTATGCCATTCCATCCAAGCAATACATATACAATTGATGAACTGAAAGCAAATCTGGATGATATTCTGGCAGATGTTGAGAAAAAAGCACAGATCAGCCTTGATGGAAAAGTTCCATATACATTAAGAGACAAAGTAATTGATGGTAAACTTTATGTAGAACAGGGAATCATCGCAGGATGTGCAGGTGGTGGATTTGAAAATATCTGTGCAGCAGCTGATATCCTTAAAGGCAAGAGCATTGGTGCAGATGCCTTCACATTGAGTGTATATCCGGCAAGTACTCCGATTTATATGGAACTGGCTAAGAATGGCGTTCTGGCAGGACTTCTTGAAACGGGAGCTGTTGTGAAGACTGCTTTTTGCGGACCTTGCTTTGGTGCAGGGGATACTCCTGCAAATAATGCATTCAGTATCCGTCATACGACCAGAAACTTCCCGAACCGCGAAGGTTCCAAAATCCAGAATGGCCAGATTTCTTCTGTTGCACTTATGGACGCACGTTCTATTGCGGCAACTGCAGCAAACAAAGGTTTCCTGACTTCAGCAGAGGATTATACGGGTGGTTATACAGGACAGAAATATTTCTTTGATAAGACAATTTATGACAATCGTGTATTTGACAGCAAGGGTATAGCTGATCCAGGTGTAGAGATCCAGTTTGGTCCGAATATTAAGGACTGGCCGGAGATGGCTGCACTTCCGGAGAATCTGATCGTGAAGGTTGTTTCTGAGATCCATGATCCGGTTACTACAACAGATGAACTGATCCCATCCGGTGAGACATCTTCTTATCGTTCCAATCCACTTGGACTGGCTGAGTTTACACTTTCCAGAAAAGATCCTGCTTATGTAGGACGTGCGAAAGAAGTTCAGAAAGCTCAGAAGGCTATTCAGGAAGGAAAATGTCCGGTTGAGGCATTACAGGAGATGAAACCTGTAATGGATGTGATCAAAAAGGATTATCCGAATGTAAGCAAGGAAAATCTTGGTGTGGGAAGTACGATCTTTGCAGTGAAACCAGGTGATGGTTCTGCGCGTGAGCAGGCTGCTTCCTGTCAGAAAGTGCTTGGCGGATGGGCAAATATCGCCAATGAGTATGCGACAAAGAGGTACCGTTCCAATCTGATCAACTGGGGTATGCTTCCATTCCTGATTAAAGAAGGGGAGCTTCCGTTTGCAAACGGAGATTATCTGTTCTTCCCACAGATTCGTAAGGCAGTGGAAGAAAAGGATGATGTGATCCGGGGATATGTTGTCGGTGCTGAGGGACTGAAGGAGTTTGAAGTGGCTCTTGGGGAGCTTACGGATGATGAGCGTGAGATTATCCTTAAGGGATGCCTGATTAATTATAATCGAAAATAGGAAGTGATGAAGATGCAGCTATCCTCTCTTTAGGTTGGGAGTAGCTGCATCTTTATTGTTTATGAAATTATGAGAATTGCGGGAACTGCTTTGCAGCGGAGCGATTCGTGGATATAATAGAGCCCCGGGCAGCAACGTACTGCATCGAAGAAAGTGAAATAGTCTGAAAATTATCAAATAAATAAAAATATTATAAAATTAGTGCAAATAAGACAAAAATAAATAGAAAATATTGAAATAAAATGCAAAAATGTATTGACAAATAATAACAAGAGTGTTATTATAACACCATCAAAAGAAACAAGGAAACGAATTAAACAATCAAAGAAATTCATTCAATTCATAGCATATATAAATGTTCCAATGAAAAGGATGAAAATAAAAGAAAGGTTCGGGTGATTCCATTGGGAAAGAATTTATAACTTCATCAATATAAGAGTAACGGGTATCGCATTTCCTGCAAGAAAGACCTGATACGGAGATTATAAAAAAATATTTTCCTTATATAATATAAGAGCATACGCACAGTCTGATTAATAAGGAAGGAATGTATCAAAGGTATTATAGAAGCGATAACTTATATTGAATATCTGTTGCAGACCTGATACAGGGATTTTGGTAAATGTGTAAAGAAATATTTACCGGAAGAGCATAACCCTTATCTCAGTAGTTAGCCTGAAAGCAGAGGTTCAGGTAACAGATAAACTGAAGGTAAGAACGATGTTTTGAGAGGCATATAGAAGTTTAAGTATATGGTTTGAAATCCTGCATCAGAAGAATATCCGGTATATAAAATTACAGGATATTGAGAGAAATATTAAGGTACTTTTTCAGTGATACTTTACATAATTCAGAACATCTGCCATTAATGTTCGATAAATATGAAAAGCACATAAGAAAATTAAACAGTTGTGAATTTAAGAAGTTAGGTTTATGATTGCTTAGCACGAAAAATAATGAAAAAGTGTATCCGATATTTCATAAATGAAAAATAAATTATAATACGTGAAATTATAATTTAAAATCTATAAAACTTTCTAAGTAAGTTCCGATGAACTGAATAACTGATATCATAAAAGCATAAAAGCAGGAATGAATCAGATTATAAACAGTACATATGGATTATGAGCAGGAAACAGAATAGGAATTTTAAATAAACATAGAAAAATTTAATAGTGAACTTATAAAGTAGTTTGTAAATAACATATTATTTTATTATAGAAAGAATACTAAGAGGAAAATAAATTGAATAACGAAGAACATTGAAGCGGTCATCATTTTTGAAATCAGGAAAAGTAAAAAGTGATGACCGTTTTCAAATTGTATTCATATATATATTCGTTTATTGCGTGAAATGGAATTTTAGGATATACTCTCCATGAAAAGGAGAGTTTTTTTATGTGGATAAAAGATATCAGAGATTATATTTTATATGAAGATAAAGATATTCTGGTCTGTCACAAACCGGCAGGGCTTGCAGTTCAGAATGCGCGGGTTGGCAATATGGATATGGAGAGCCTCTTGAAGAATTATATTGCTCAGAAGGTTCCGGGTAAGATGCCGTATCTGGGTATTATCCATCGCCTGGATCAGCCGGTGGAGGGGGTTCTTGTATTTGCCCTGAATCCGAAGGCAGCAGCAGATCTCAGCAGACAGATGACAGCGGGAAAAATAAAGAAGACTTATCTTGCAGTTACAGAAGGAACAGTGAAAGTGAAGAGTGCAAAACTGGTGGACTGGCTGAAGAAGGATGGCAGGACCAACAGCTCTGCAGTGGTTGAGGGAGGAACTTCCGGAGCAAAAAAGGCGATATTGTCTTATGAAGTCCTGGAAACCTGGAAAAATAAGGAAGATGCACAGGATTGTGGCGAAAGAAATCTGATTCGGATCGATCTGGATACAGGCAGGCATCATCAGATTCGTGTGCAGATGGCGCATGCCGGAATGCCTTTGGTTGGTGACAGAAAGTATAATCCCGGTCAGAATAGTCAGGAACCGTTGGCTCTCTGTTCTGCAAAACTGGGATTTCAGCATCCGGTGACAAAGAAACAGTTGGAGTTTCAGGTGCAGCCTGCAGGTATGGCATTCAAAAGACATTGATATAGCGTAATTTTTGATGTATAAAAGTGAAAAATGTGTAAAATCTCTGGACGAATTTCGTAAAGTGTGTATAATGTAGAAAGTAATATGCAGTTATAAGGTTTATAGCAATTCTCGTAAATAATGCATTTAAGAGGATCGCTACAGGTAATTGTTCGATGTTAATTATTCTGTGAGAGTACTGAGCAGATATCGATTTTTTAGTTGACAGAAATTATACATTATTTTATGAAATTGCTGTAATGTGCAGTATAGCACTGAAAGGAAGAGGAAATTAAAATGAAAAGAGCGGCGGCAGCAGCGATAAGTTTAATGACAGGACTGGCAATGCTGACAGGATGCAGCAGAGCGGAGGTGGAAGAGACAATCCAGCCGTTGGTGGCAGACGCTATCGAAGAATCCGATTCAGAGGCAGAAGCGGTGAAGGAAGAGGATGAGAGTCCGCTGATTCCGGAGATTGATACAGATATAAAAATCCATGCCGGTTCAAGGATCGCAGTGGTAAGCAAATGTGTCAAGGGCGAATACTGGAAGATGGTTAAGAAAGGCATGGAAGATGCGGTAAAGGAAATTAATAAAGCATATGGTTATAAAAAAGATGACCAGATTACCATGACTTTTGAAGGCCCTGATAATGAAGAGGACGTAGAAACTCAGATTAATACAATAGATGCTGTTATCGCAGAGAATCCGGATGTTCTTTGTATTTCGGCAAGTGACATGGATTCCTGTGAGGCACAGCTTGAAGCTGCAAAGGAAAATGGAATTCCGGTTATAGCATTTGATTCTAATGTAGCCGAGAAAAAACTGGTGAAGGCATATCGGGGAACCGATAATGTGCAGGTAGGAAAGATGGCTGCTTATCAGCTTGGCAGTGCACTCGGAAAGATGGGAAAGGTTGCGGTTTTTTCCGCACAGCAGAAGACAAAGAGTGTTCAGGATCGTGTAGAAGGATTTATGAATAATATCGGGAAGTACGGAGACATTGAAGTTGTGGAAACCATTTATTCTGATCAGGTAGATGATATGGAGGCTTCCATGAAGGAAGTTCTGGAAAAATATCCCACACTGGATGGTGTATTCTGTACCAATGCAGATATTACGGAGATGTATCTGAATCTGGAGAAGAGTGATGAGCATGATGCACCGGCTCTGGTAGGGGTTGATGCAACTACTAAGCAGCAGGAAGCAATCCGTAATGGAGAAGAGATTGGCTGTGTTTCCCAGCAACCTTATGCTATGGGATACCAGACAATCTGGGCAGCAGTTGAAACAACGGCACCGAAGAAATCTGTTGTGATCGAGAAAAATGTACTGAGCAATCCGGCATGGATCGATGCAGACTGTCTGGATGATCCGGATTATAGTGGATATTTATATACAGAATAAGAATTAAAGATAAACGCTCCGGGAGGATGTACAGGGTCTCAAATGCATTAATTAAGAGGATTTTCTATAAGAGGAATGTGTCTGCTGGGACAGACCGGTAATACAGAACTTATATATAAAGCAGAATTATATACGAAAGAAGAAGCATGAAAACAGTGATGAGTTGTTTTCGTGCTTTTTTTGTGTTATAGAATATTACTCCGTAATGTTCTATGACACAAAAAAGCTCTCCGGGCAGGCTCCTTATTTATATTTCTTCTTCTTTGAAATAAAAATATAAACAAATCAGAAGCTTTGACTGTATAAAAAGATTTATATTGATGATATAATCACATACACGATATAAAAATAACAAAAAAATATTGGATGGATGAAAAATATTTGATAAAATTATCTAATGAGATTGTAATTTTAAAGGATATATGGTAAAATTTGACTATAAATTCTTGAAAATATATACAAAAATTAAGCAAAAAGGAGAAGAGGATGAAACAATGGTCAGAGATCATCAGAAATGTCACCATGTTGTCGCAGCTTGGACTGTCTCTCATAACCCCTGTCCTGATATGTCTGGCAGTATGCTGGCTGATTGTTTCTAAGACCGGAGCTGGCGGATGGGTATATATCCCCGGTTTTTTCTTTGGTCTTGGAGGTTCCGGGACAGTGGCATATAAATTTTATCTTTCTATTAACAGACAGCAGAAGAAAGAGAACAAAAAGAAGAAAAATAAAGTATCGTTTAACAGACACCTGTAATGATACAGAAACGAAAGGGAGATTTATATGAGTATTATGGATAATGTTCAGCCTGCCGTAAAGAAGGAAACCGGGAAGGTAGCTGCCATCACCGGAATCGGGCTGATTTTGATGTGGATCGTGTTTGGAGTGCTGCATGCTTTCATGCCACAGAAGGTACCGTTTGATTATACGGTGTTTCTTGGAGGGGCAGTGGGAGGATGTGTGGCAGTCCTTAATTTCTTTTTTATGGGACTTGCAGTGCAGAAAGCAGCTGCAGCAACAGATGAGGACACAGCGAGAATGAGGATCAAAGCAAGTTACTCCCAGAGAATGCTGATCCAGATGTTGTGGGTGATCTTGGCAATCGTGGCACCCTGTTTTCATTTTGTGGCAGGAATCGTTCCTCTTTTATTTCCCGGAACAGGAATTAAAATTGCAGGAATTTTTCATACTAACAAATAGGTATTTCTATATCAAACCGGAACAGTACCGGGAGAGACAGGAGGTGAATAAAGAGTATGGAATTGGATATCAGCGGGGCAAGGATATTCTTTACATTACCCATTGATGTGCCTGTTCTCGGACCATTAAGGATCAGTGAGACAATGGTGGTAAGCTGGATTGTTATGATACTCATAACAGGTTTGTGTATCTGGCTGACACATGATCTGAAAGAAGAGAACATTTCCAAACGTCAGGCTGTGGCAGAGCTCATTGTAGAGAAGGCCAACAGCTTTGTAATCGGAAATATGGGTGAGAAATTCAGATACCTGATACCATTTGTTGCAGCACTTTTTGCAACCAGTGTGGTTTCCAACCTGATCAGTCTGATCGGACTTCGAAGCCCTACAGCAGACCTTTCTACTGAGGCTGCCTGGGCAGTTGTGGTTTTCATTATGATCACAGCACAGAAGATAAAGACCAGCGGATTTGGCGGTTATCTGAAAGGATTTACAACTCCGATCGCAGTTATGACACCGTTTAATATTCTTTCTGAGCTGGCTACACCTGTCAGTATGGCGTGTCGTCATTTCGGAAATATCCTTTCCGGTGTGGTAATCAATGGCCTGATCTATGGGGCACTGGCAGTCGCAAGTTCCGCGCTTCTGGGCCTGATCCCGGGTGCACTGGGAGATGTACTGTCAAAGATACCGATTCTTGATGTCGGTGTACCTGCGATAACGTCGGTCTATTTTGACTGGTTCTCAGGAGTTATGCAGGCGTTTATCTTCTGTATGCTGACTGTAATGTATATTGCAAATGCAGCAGAAGAGTAGCAGAAACATGATTTGCCGGAGCAAAACGGCAGCGGTGGTAACCGCAAAGAATGCTGAAATACAGCAGAAAAATTAATACCGCAGCAAAGGGGAAAAGCTGCAGATTATTATTTAACAGGAGGGTTTTAATATGGATTTTCAGTTATTGGCAAAAGGTATCGCATTAGCAGGATGTGCAATTGGAGCAGGATGTGCGCTGATCGCAGGTATCGGACCTGGTATTGGTGAAGGTAACGCAGTAGCAAAGGCGCTGGAGGCAATCGGACGCCAGCCTGAGTGCAAGGGTGATGTTACTTCTACCATGCTTCTTGGATGTGCCATCGCAGAGACAACAGGTATCTACGGTTTCGTAACCGGTCTGTTGCTTATCTTCGTTGCACCTGGTATGTTCATGAACTTCCTGAGCTGATAAAAACAGCTGAGATGTCGAATATCACAGATTAAGCGGCATCTGATATGGAACCTGTGGATAATTCCGGCAACAGCCGGAGAATGATCCGCATAAATACAGACAGGAGGTTACAAACATGCAGGTACAGGAATTAGTTGGAATTGTGCCGTGGAATTTTATAGCGACGATTTGCAACCTTTTTATTCAGGTATATCTGATCAAACGTTTCCTCTTCAAGCCCATCAATGAGATGCTGGAAAAGCGCAAAGCGAAAGCGGATGCCCAGATCCAGGATGCAGTGAAGGCAAAGGAAGAAGCTCAGGCAATGAAGGCAGAATATGAAAAGAATATGCAGGAAGCCAAGAATAGGGCAAATGACATTGTGATGACAGCTCAGAAAACAGCCGCTATCCAGAGTGAAGAGATGCTTAAGGAGGCTTCCAGTCAGGTAACTGCCATGAAAGAGAAGGCAGAGAAAGACATTGCCCAGGAGAAACGTAAGGCAGTCAACGAGATCAAGGGAGAAATCGGCGGTATGGCTGTTGAGATTGCCGGAAAAGTGATCGAGCGCGAAATTAGTGAAGAGGATCATGCAAAACTGATTGATGAGTTTATTGAGAATGTAGGTGAGGCATCATGACAAAAACTGCCAGAGTTTACGGCGGAAGTCTGTATGACCTTGCCGCTGAAGAAAAGCTCGATGGACAGATCATGGAGCAGATGATCGCAGTCAGACAGATTTTCAGGGAAAATCCGGGATATTTGAAATTGCTGGGAGAACCGGCGATTCCTGAAGACGAGAGACTTAAGATGATTGAAGAGGCTTTCGGAGGGCAGGCAGAGAGATATCTGGTGAATTTCCTGAAATTATTGTGTGAACGCAAGATTCTGAGAGAGTTTGCCGGATGCTGCGAAGAGTTTATCAGACGCTACAACAGTGCACATGGAATTGCAGAAGCCGTGGTTACCAGTGCAGTGAAGCTCAGTGATACTCAGATGGAAGCTCTGAAAGCGAAGCTTGAGAAGCTAAGTGGAAAGAAAGTGTATCTGGTTCAGAAAACAGATGCATCCGTTCTTGGCGGACTTCGCGTGGAACTGGAGGGCGTACAGCTTGACGGTACAGTACAGAGCCGTATTTCCGGTATTTCGAAGAAACTGAATGAATTGGTAGTATAAGGAACTGGATTCCGGATTTGAGAATCGTACTGTATGGGTATTTGACATATGGATATGAAAAATCTTTAAATTTCTGAATTCAGACAGCGCAAAATAATAGAATATAAAAGGATGGAATGGAAACATGCAATTAAAACCTGAGGAAATATCCAAGGTCATCCGAAGCCAGATAAAATATTACGAAAATGTCATTCAACAGAACGAGACAGGTACGATCCTTATGGTTGGTGACGGTATTGCCAGAGCCAGCGGACTGGTAAACTGTATGTCAGGAGAGCTTCTGGAATTTGAGGACGGAAGCTTTGGTATGGCACAGAACCTGGAGGAGAACAGTGTCTCCATCGTAATCTTTGGTTCAGATGAGAACATTGGTGAGGGTCAGACCGTAAAGCGTACAGGCAAGGTCGTGTCTGTACCTGTAGGCGACGCCATGGTTGGACGTGTTGTAAATGCACTGGGACAGCCAATTGACGGAGCAGGCCCGATTGATACAAAAGAATTCCGGCCAATCGAGAGCAAGGCACCAGGAATCTGTGAGAGAAGATCTGTATATCAGCCTCTTCAGACCGGTATCAAAGCCATCGACTCTATGATCCCTATCGGACGTGGACAGCGAGAATTGATCATTGGTGACCGTCAGACCGGTAAAACTACAATTGCTACAGATACCATTATTAACCAGAAGGGAAAAGATGTGATCTGTATCTATGTAGCCATTGGACAGAAGCGTTCCACAGTAGCTACATTAGTAGAGAACCTGACCAGAAACGGCGCAATGGATTATACTATCGTTGTGGCAGCTACAGCATCTGAGTCAAGCCCGCTGCAGTATATCGCACCGTATTCCGGATGTGCAATGGGTGAATACTTTATGAATAAGGGAAAAGATGTGCTGATCATCTATGATGATTTAAGTAAGCATGCAGTTGCATACCGTGCACTTTCCCTGCTGATCCGTCGTCCGCCTGGACGTGAGGCATATCCGGGTGATGTTTTCTATCTGCATTCCAGACTTCTGGAACGTGCAGCGAAGCTGGACGATGAACATGGCGGCGGTTCCATGACAGCACTGCCGATCATTGAAACACAGGCAGGTGACGTATCTGCCTATATTCCTACTAACGTTATTTCTATTACAGATGGACAGATTTTCCTGGAGACAGAGTTATTCCATTCAGGAATCATGCCTGCTGTAAACCCGGGTATCTCCGTATCACGAGTTGGTGGTGATGCGCAGATTAAGGCAATGAAGAAGGTAGCAGGAACACTGAAACTGATTTATTCCCAGTACCGTGAGCTGCAGAGCTTCGCACAGTTTGGTTCTGATCTGGATGCTGATACAAAGGCACGTCTGGAACAGGGTGCACGTATTGTGGAAGTTCTGAAACAGAACCAGAATGCACCGGTTCCTGTAGAGAAGCAGGTTGCGATCCTTTATGCGGTTACAAAGGGTGTTCTGGAATCAGTAAAAGTGGAAGACGTAAATGTATATGAATCAGGATTATATACCTATCTGGATACAGATGCAGCAGGTGTAGAGGTTATGCAGGAGATTCGCTCAACAGGTAAGCTGGAGCAGGAAACAGAGCAGAAGCTTCGCAGCGTACTGGATGCGTATACAGAGAACTTCCTGAATACAAGACCTGAGAAATAAAGTGATTAGGAGGGTATCGTATGGCTTCGAATATGAAAGCGGTAAAGCTGCGTATCAAGAGTGTACAGAGTACCATGCAGATTACCAAGGCCATGGAGCTTGTAGCATCCTCCAAACTGCGTAAGGCAAAGGAACGTGCAGAGGTATGCCGTCCGTACTTTACAGAACTTCATGAGACATTGAAAGAGATTGCAAGGGAGAATACAGATTTCTCATCCGTTTATGCGAAAGAGTCTTCCAACAATAAAACCTGCTATGTAGTGATCGCAGGTGACAGAGGACTTGCAGGTGGTTATAACACCAATCTTTTTAAATGTCTGGAGGCGTCTGCTGAGGGTAAGGACTACATGGTTCTGCCGGTTGGAAAGAAAGCAGTGGAATATTTCCGCCAGAGAGGGATAGAAGCTCTGACAGAACAGTTTGCAGAGGCAGGAAGTATTTCTGTAGCGGATTGTTTTGAGATGGCAAATATGCTCTGTACAGAATTTCGCAAAGGAACCTTTGGCCATATTGAATTATGTTATACTGTCTTTAATTCCATGCTTTCCCAGCAGCCGGAGGTATTTTCCATGCTTCCTATGACTGATATCAGAGAGGAAAGTGGCGGTAAGATAGAGACGAAGAATCTGATCCTCTATGAACCGGACGGAGAGACAGTATTTGATGCCATTGTTCCGGAATATCTGGCAGGTCTGGTTTATGGCGGTATCTGCGAAAGTACTGCAAGTGAACTGGCGGCCAGACGTATGGCTATGGATGCAGCCACAAGTAATGCGGAAGAGATGATCGATCAGCTCAATCTGTATTACAACAGGGCACGTCAGGCCAGCATCACGCAGGAGATCACGGAGATTGTTGCAGGTGCAGAAGGTCTTTAATATAATTTCCAACAGATAGGAGATTACTAACATGAGTGAAAAACACATTGGCGAGGTAGTGCAGGTTATCGGTCCGGTACTGGATATCCGCTTTGCGCACGATGAACTGCCTCCTCTTCTCAATGCCATAGAGATTGATAATGATGGCGCAAAGCTGGTTGCCGAGGTTGCACAGCAGGTTGGTGATGATGTGGTAAGATGTATTGCCATGAATTCTACTGACGGTCTGGTGCGCGGTGCCAAAGCTCTGGATACAGGCGGTCCCATTTCTGTTCCTGTAGGTGAAGAATGTCTGGGACGAGTATTTAACCTTCTGGGTGATCCGGTAGATAATCTTCCGGCACCGGAGGCAAAGGAACGCTGGTCTATCCATCGTCAGGCTCCTTCTTATGAAGAACAGATGCCTGCAACAGAAATCCTGGAGACAGGTATCAAGGTCGTTGACCTGATCTGTCCTTATGCAAAGGGTGGTAAGATTGGTCTTTTCGGTGGTGCAGGTGTAGGAAAAACAGTTCTTATCATGGAGCTGATCCACAACGTAGCAACTGCACACGGCGGACTTTCCGTATTTACAGGTGTAGGAGAGCGTACACGTGAGGGAAATGACCTTTACAATGAAATGAAAGAAAGTGGAGTTATTGACAAGACTGCTCTGGTTTACGGTCAGATGAACGAGCCGCCCGGAGCACGTATGAGAGTTGGACTTTCCGGACTTACCATGGCGGAATACTTCCGTGATGAGAAGAACCAGGATGTGCTCCTCTTTATTGACAATATTTTCCGTTTTACACAGGCAGGTTCCGAGGTGTCTGCGCTTCTGGGACGTATGCCTTCAGCCGTAGGTTATCAACCTACACTGGCAACTGAAATGGGTAACCTGCAGGAACGAATTACTTCTACAAGAAAGGGCTCCATCACATCTGTACAGGCTGTATATGTGCCTGCCGATGACCTGACTGACCCGGCTCCTGCAACTACATTCTCACATCTGGATGCAACAACTGTACTTTCCCGTGAGATCTCCAGCCAGGGTATTTATCCGGCTGTTGATCCTCTGGATTCCACAAGCCGTATCCTTTCTCCTGAAATCGTAGGAACAGAGCATTATGAGATTGCCAGATCAGTACAGAGAGTTCTTCAGCGTTACAAAGAGCTTCAGGACATTATTGCCATCATGGGTATGGATGAGTTGTCAGAGGAAGACAAACGTACTGTAAGCCGTGCCCGTAAGGTTCAGAGATTCCTGTCACAGAGCTTCTCTGTAGCAGAACAGTTTACAGGTATGCCTGGCAAATATGTTCCGCTGAAGGAGACGCTGAGAGGATTCAGGATGATCCTTAACGGTGAGTGTGATGACATTCCTGAGAGTTATTTCCTGTTTGTGGGAACCATCGATGAAGTGTTTGAAAAAGCCAAAAATCAGTAAAGGGGGAAATGTCCTATGAGTACTTTCCCGTTGAGAATCGGAACACCGGACGGATTACTCTTTGAAGGCAATGTGGAGCGTGTGATCTGCAGAACTGTCAGCGGTGATCTGGCTATTCTTGCCAGACACTGTAATTACTGTACTGCCCTGGGAATGGGCGAAGCCAGTGTGGTAATGGAAGACGGCAGCAGACGGACCGCAGCCTGTATTGGGGGAATGCTTTCTGTTATGAACGGAAAGTGCCGTGTCCTTGCAACTACCTGGGAGTGGAAAGAGGATATCGATGAGCAGCGCGCACAGGAAGCTAAGAAAAGAGCTGAGGAGATGATTGCCAAAGGTGGTTTGAGCGATCATGATTATAAGATTGTGGAGGCTAAACTGCAGAGGGCGTTGGTGCGTTTGAGTGTGAAGAGCTGAGAAAATAAGAGTTATTAAAAGACTGACAGGAAATCCGGGAGGGGAGACTGTCGGTCTTTTTTGTTTGTGATATGTTTTTTGGGGGGGGGATATAGTGGGAAGAATTTGAGGGAGGGATTTGAAGGAGGGACGCATAGAAAAGGGACGCATAGAAAAATAATTTATTTCATGTGCGGTTTCGGACATTAAGATATTCTAAGCTGCTCAAAATCTGCTAAAGGCATGAGAAAAATGCCACAAACTCGCTTCGCTCAGACAGTGTGTCATTTTTCTCATAACGCAGATTTTGACCAGCTAAGAATATCTAAATATCCTGCAAATGCACATGAAATAAATTATTTTTCTATGCTGGTAGTTGGAGATTTTAAACACACTGGCAGGGACTTATTTGATTTGGTGTTGCTGTTCATGCGCTATTATCCCGCGGGGTGTTTTTGGGGCATGAATATGCCAAAATCCCGATACACACAAGCCTATATTCCATTGACGTGGGTAATCTGGAATTTTGGCTACATTACTGTAAGCGGAGCGAACGGCAACGATTCGGTTAAAAAGATGAAACATAGTATATTGTCACACATTGACACTTTACCACGATGAGGTTAAAATAGAAATAGATTATGCGACAGTAAGAGACAAGAAAGTAGGCAGTTGCGATATTATTTTGAATTGCGGCGGTTTGCCGGGATTATTTGGACAGGAGCGAATATGTTATGATAGCAGAAAAAATGAAACCTTATGTAAAAAATAATTCAGCCATTCGTATGATGTTTGAGGAGGGAAACCGTCTCAGAGCCATCTATGGGGCGGACAAAGTTTATGATTTCAGTCTTGGGAATCCGAGCGTTCCGGCACCGGAGTGTGTGAAGGAGGCTATTATTGATCTGGTGAACGAAGTGGAGCCGACAGTGCTTCATGGTTATATGAGTAATGCAGGATTTGAGGATGTGCGCCAGACGATTGCGGAATCTCTGAATCGCCGCTTTGGAACTAAATTTGCGGCGAAGAATCTGATTATGACAGTTGGAGCAGCCAGCGGTCTGAATGTGATTTTCAAGACGATCCTGAATCCAGAGGAAGAAGTGATTGTTTTTGCACCATATTTTCTGGAATATGGTGCATATGTGCGCAATTTTGATGGCAAGCTTGTGGAAATCTCTCCGGATACAACCACATTCCAACCGAATCTTGAGGAGTTTGAGCAGAAGATTACAGCAAAGACAAGAGCAGTGATCGTAAATACACCTCACAACCCCACTGGTGTTGTATATTCCGAAGAAACTATTAAGAAGCTGGCAGTAATTCTTGAGAAAAAACAGCAGGAATTTGGAAGTGTGATTTATCTGATCTCTGACGAGCCATACAGAGAGCTGGCTTATGACGGTGTAGAGGTTCCGTATTTGACAAAATATTATGACAATACCATTGTTGGCTACTCTTACAGTAAATCTCTGTCCCTTCCGGGAGAGCGTATCGGTTATCTGGTAATTCCGGATGAAGCAGATGGCAGTGAAGAACTTATCACTGCTGCGGCTATTGCCAATCGTACCATCGGATGTGTCAACGCCCCATCCCTGATGCAGAAGGTGATTGCCAAATGTGTAGATGCAGAAGTGGATGTAGCTGCATATGATAAGAACCGTCTGGCTTTATATAACGGATTGAAAGAATGCGGATTCGAGTGCATCAAACCCCAGGGTGCATTCTACCTCTTTGTGAAATCACCGGTAGCAGATGAAAAAGCGTTCTGCGAAGCTGGAAAGAAATATAATATTCTCATGGTTCCGGGAAGTTCCTTTGCCTGCCCGGGTTATGTGAGACTGGCTTATTGTGTATCTTATGATACTATCATTAATTCCCTGCCGGAGTTTAAGAAACTGGCAGAAGAGTTTGGACTGTGAAAACGGCGGGGATTGACATTGGGACAACAACGATAAGCGGTGTTGTTCTGGAAAAAGAGGAAAACGGACAGGCAAAGATTCTGGAGGCAAAAACTGTAGAGAACGGTTGCTTTATCGAAACCGGAAATGAATGGGAAAGAATACAGTATGCAAAAGAAATTGTAGAAAGAGCAGTGAATCTGCTGGATTATTTCCTGGAGAAGTATCCGCATGTTGAGCGGATTGGGCTCACAGGGCAGATGCATGGAATTGTCTATGTTGACAAAGAAGGAAATTGTGTCAGTCCGTTATATACATGGCAGGATGCCAGAGGAAGTATCTACGATGGGGATCAGATTCCTTTAACAGAAGAAATCCGGGAAAGATGTCAAATCCATGCTGCTTCAGGATATGGGCTTGTCACACACATTTATAATATCAGACATAATCTGGTTCCGGATTCGGCTTTGAGCTTCTGTACGATCATGGATTATTTTGGAATGTATTTGACAGGGCGTAAAAAACCATTGGTACATGTGAGCAATGCGGCAGGTTTTGGATTCTTTGACAGCCATAAGATGTGCTTTGAAAAAGAAAAACTGGCTGAAATGGGAGTGGACGTAAATTGGCTGCCTGATGTCTGTACGGGAATAGAAAAATTGGGTACATACAGAGGACGGACAGTTACAACAGCAATCGGAGACAACCAGGCAAGCTTCCTTGGAGCAGCAGGTGATGAGGAGAATATATTACTGGTCAATATGGGAACCGGCGGACAGATTTCTGTTCTTTCCAGTCAGTATTTTTCGGGAGATGGAATTGAGGCGAGACCTTTCCTAAATAGGAAGTATCTGCTTGCAGGAGCATCTCTGTGTGGCGGCAAGGCATATGCGCTTCTGGAACAGTTTTTCCGAAAAATTGTAAAAGAAGCGACCGGACAGGAGCAGCCATTATACAAAGTAATGGAAAAGATGGCAAGAACAGGGAGAGACCAGAATAGTGAAAGAACTGAAAGTCGAAAGATTAAAGTTGAAACAACATTTGACGGTACGCGGGTAGAGCCGGAAAAAAGCGGCAGTATTACTCAGATGTGTTCCGAAAACTTTACGCCTGAAGATTTCTGCTATGGTGTTCTGAAGGGAATGAGCACAGAATTGTATCAGATGTATATGACTATTCAGAAAGGAACCGGCATAAAGATCAGGCGCATGATTGGTTCAGGGAATGGACTGAGAAAAAATCCGGTACTGTGTGAAATGATTGAAGATATGTTCAAGGCAGAACTTGTTCTGGCAGAATGTGAAGAGGAAGCTGCGACAGGAGCGGCAATGAGCAGTAGTATGTAGAACTATAGCAACTCCCCCAGATAATAAAATGAAGCAGTGAATTGTGAATAACCAATTGATTTTAATACTGGAATTTGAGGAAAGGGGCTGTCCTGAAAATAGACAGCTCCTTCTTTACTGTCCGATTTATTGTATGTTATTTTTCGACATGTTCTGATATATTTTGGAGCATGCCGGAAAATTTTATGAAAACTGCAAAAAAAATCAGGAAAAAAAAGACAGCATTTTAAACGCTATGGAAAAAATGCAATTTTTGAAAAAACAATTATTGTAATAATCTCCCGGACGTGACATAATAAGAATGGAAAAGTAAAAAGCAGGTTAAATTCTGATTAGAAACAGGTAAAATAACCTGCTTACATTATGCGCCGATTTTCTGAGATGAGGTGGGAAATCAGGCAGACGACAAAGGAGAAAATAATGGGAATTTTTTCAATGATATTGTCATTACTGAGCGGAGTAGCGTTATTCCTGTTCGGTATGTCATTGATGGGCGACGGCCTGAAAATGGTTGCCGGAAATAAGCTGGAAGCTTTCCTGTATCGAATGACAAACACACCGCTGAAGGGAGTTGCTCTGGGTACTGGTGTTACCAGCGTGATTCAGTCTTCTTCTGCCACAACCGTTATGGTCATTGGTTTTGTTAACTCAGGTATGATGAAACTGAAACAGGCCATCGGTATTATCATGGGAGCCAATATCGGAACCAGTATTACCGGATGGATCCTCTGTCTTTCTTATATTGACGGAAAGAACGGAATTGCGAAGATTTTATCTACAGCAACAATTTCAGCAGTAGTAGCGATTATTGGTATTATCCTTCGCATGGCATGTAAGCGTTCCGTGCATAAAAATATCGGTAATATCATGCTTGGTTTTGCAATCCTGATGACAGGTATGCAGACAATGAGCGGTGCTGTTTCACCACTGAAGGACAGCCCCACATTTACAAACATGCTGACAATGTTTTCCAACCCGCTGATAGGTATTCTGGTAGGTATTGCATTTACCGCAGTGTTGCAGAGTGCATCTGCCACAGTCGGTGTATTGCAGGCGTTATCTGTAACAGGTATCCTGACATTTTCCAGTGCATTCCCGATCGTTCTTGGTATCGGTGTAGGTGCTGCCTGTCCGGTTCTGATTTCAGCAATCGGTGCGAATAAAAATGGTAAACGTACAGCACTTGTTTACCTGATCAACGACCTGTTTGGTCTGATTCTCTGGTCTGTGATCTTTTATACGATAAATGCTATCGTACATTTCGGATTTATGGATATGATCATGTCACCGGTTTCCATTGCTTTACTGAATACTGTATTCCGTGTGGCAACAGTATGTGTTCTCTTCCCGTTCATACCGAAGATTGAACAGCTGGTGTGCTGGCTTGTAAAAGACAGTGCAGAGGAACTGGAGGACGAGGCAGACTTCGATCTTCTGGAAGAACGTCTCCTGAACTATCCTGCACTTGCGATCGGACAGTGTCATCGTGCCATGAGCGGTATGGCAAGGAAACTTCGCAAGAATGTCAACCGTGCCATGAACCTTCTGAATGAATATCAGCAGGATAAATTTGACAAGGTACAGAGAAAAGAGAACCTGATCGATAAATATGAGAGCCGTCTTGGTGACTATCTGATGAAGCTCACAAAGCATGAGATGAACAGTGCCCAGACAAGGCAGGCATCCCTTTATCTTCATACCATCAATGACTTTGAGAGAATCGGTGACCATGCATCCTACATTGCCTATATGTCCAGTGAAATGCATGATAATCACACTAACTTCTCACAGGAAGCCTGGGATGAGCTGAATGTAGTAATGGAAGCAGTTCGTGAGGAGATTAACCTTACCTGTCGTGCGTTCCTCAATGATGACAAAGAGATGGCACAGAGAGTTGCACCTCTTGGAATGATTATCACATCCTTATGCAATGAGCTGAAGATGCATCATGTAGAGCGTCTGAGTAACGGCAATTGCGGACTGGAAGAGGGAACTGTATATACAGACATTCTCAACAGCTTTAACCGTATTGCAGCACATTGTGCAAGTGCAATGGTAGCTCTCCTTAAGAGCGGAGACGAGAATCCGGATATGCATATCCATGATTCCAAGATTTACCCATCTGACAGCGTGGAATATTATACATACTTCAAGGAATATCGCCAGAAGTATGAAATCGTAAAGAACGAGGAACACATGCGAAGCATGGAACCAGAAGAAGTAGAATAATACTTTTATACTACAAAGCAATAAATATATATGATATAATGACAGCAGATGATCTGGAAACGGATGTCTGCTGTTTTTTCGTTATAGTTGCCGGGCGTGCAGATGGTGGGAATGATTTTTCGAATACGCTTTGGAGTGCGCAGGCAAAGGAGCCGGCAGGCAGGATCATTTTTGCAAACACAACAACCCCAAAGGAGGAAGTAATTATGTTATTCGACAGCAGAACAGTTTATCTCGGTGCATCCAGGGACAAATATGAGCAGTATTGTAAAGCCTTAGATTCAAAGAAAATCAAATACAAAACAAAGAGAGTTAACCACGAAGAAAAAATGACAGCCCCGGGCAGGGGAATCGTCCGCAGCATGGGTGGGAACTTTGGAACAGATAAAACATTGTATGAAATCATGGTCGGAGAGAAAGATTACGACAATGCAATGGGGATTCTGACAGCACTGAAGTAGACGGAATCTATCCTGAAGAAGAAAGTATGCAAAAAAGTGTGCAAGATAGTGTGCAAGATAACGGAAATTCTGGAGGTGTTTTTGTGGGAGAATATAAACCGCCATTTACAATAACAAATGAGATATTATCATATGTGTCTTCAATTTCTGAAAAAATAGGGCGAATCACGGCAATCAGAAGTCTGGAAACGAAACCGCACCTGAGAAAGAATAACCGAATTAAATCTATTCATTCATCTTTAAAAATAGAAGCGAATTCTCTTTCTCTGGGGCAGGTTAGGGATGTAATTAATGGCAGGCTTGTACTGGGGGAACAGAAAGAAATACAGGAAGTTAAAAATGCATATGCGGCGTATGAAAGCCTTTCGGAAATTAATCCCTATAGTATAAAAGATTTAAAGAAATTTCATGGGATTATGACAAAATATCTTGTGGAAGAATGTGGGGAGTTTCGCCATGGAGAAGAGGGAGTTTTTAATGGAGATGAATGCATTTTTATGGCACCTCCGGCGCAATTTGTACCGCAGCTTATGGATGAACTGTTTGAATGGATGAAGAAATCAAGGAATAGTGTTCATCCATTGATTATGAGCAGTGTATTTCATTATGAGTTTGTCTTTATTCATCCATTTGCTGATGGTAACGGAAGAATGGCAAGATTATGGCACACTGCTATTTTGTCTAAATGGAAACATGTATTTGAGTTTATTCCAATCGAAAGTCAGATTGAAAAATTTCAGGATGAATATTATGATGCAATTGTCAGATGTCATGTTTCAGGAGAATCTACCATTTTTATAGAGTTTATGTTGTCACAGATAGACAGGATTCTGGAAGATATTTCGCTTCAGATGAATGAAGAAAATGAACAGTTTTCAGAAACTGTCAGGAAAATGCTTGAAATTATGGAGTATGATACGCCTTATACAAGAAAAACACTTATGGAAAAACTGGGGTTAAAGTCCAGAGATGGATTCCGCAGAAATTATTTGCAACCCGCACTTGAGATGAATTTGATCCAAATGACATTACCAGATAAACCGAATAGCAGAAATCAGCGATATATGAAAGTATGAATAGCAGGAAGCTTATCTGATTTATAGCAATCTATAGCAATTCCATAAAATACTGCAAGCAATCCAGCCTATCATAGTGTGAAGTCCTGCATCAGATATCTTTCTTGTCTTTCGCACTCTGCTGAACTGTCTTGATTGCATTATTTATAAGAATTGCTATAGTTAAATGGATTGAATAAATTTCTCTACATAATGCAGAGCCGCTCCGATTGCCGGTGTATATTGTCCGTTGGTACCGACCAGAATCTGTGTTTTATCCAGTATGAATGGTGCGGCTGTATGGAGATGCTTTGCCAGATATTCAATATCTTCTTCTGTAAAATAAGGTGCCAGATATCCGCTGAGGATGATCGGTGCATCGATAACAAGGTTAAGATTCTTCATGGCAAATGCCAGATGGTTTAAAAAATCTTTCCAGATCTGTATGATCTGGGGAGATTTTTTTTCGCGCAGAAGAGGGAAAAATTCTTTGGCAGGAATACCTGCAGCCTGTTCCAGTGCATTGGCAGAGCAGTAGGTTTCCAGGCAGCCACGGCTGCCGCAGTAGCAAAGTGGGCCGTCGGGATTAATACATATATGTTCAAGAGTTCCGCTGTGCATGGAGATCCCCTGATGAATCTGATGATTGGTAATGATGCCGCCGCCCAGATTTCGGTTCAGCAGGATGATAACAGCACTGTCAAGCTCCGGATGATTCCATAATTCAAGGAACGCAGCTGATTTCGAATCATGTTCCAGATAACAGGGATAAGGAAGATATCTGGAAAAATCATCCAGTTTCATGCCTGCGTTATTCATGATATCTCCATATAGTACAGTGGTATGATCCGGGGATGTGATACCCTGTGTGGCAATGGAGATGCCAAGAACTTTGTCATTGTCATACTGGCGCGATGAGATGAATTCCTTTACTGCGTCAGTAACCTGTTTATAGTAATCTGGTGTGTTGGAATATGGAAGCGGAATGGTGTCTGTATAGAAAGCATTTCCATATAAATCTACAGCAGTAATATGAAACATCCCTTTTAAAATACCGATACCAATGGAAATTTTAAAATCTGATACAATCTGAAGGGCGTTTGCCTTTCTTCCACCGGTGGATTCAAAGAAACCATTTTTTTCAATAAGACCTTCCTGTTCCAGAAGATTCAGGTTCTGACTGACAGTGGATAAACCCATCTGCAGTTCCTGAACGATCTGTAGCTTGGAGGTCGTTTTTTTTCTGTAAATGTACTGGTAAACCTTTGATTTATTTATTTTCTTGAGACTAATGTTGGTCAATCCCTTTTCACCCATAATATTCTCCTGATTATGTTACAAGATAATGTTAAGTTTCAGTTTTATTGTAGCATAGAACGAAAAAAAAACAATAAAAATATCCGGCACGATCAGCAACATCAATTTGTCAGCACACTATAGTAAAATAGACAAAAAAGTTGTTTGAAAATTAGAATTTCTGTCAATGGATTTTTTAAAAGAAAAGATATATACTCAACTTACAGTTAAGATATAAACGTAAGTAAAAAACATAACAACAAACAATAAGTATCGAATAAGACAAATAAGGAGGATATAACATGAAATTATCAATCAATGGAATCAAGGAACAGGAAGCATGGAAAAAGGCAGGAATCGCTCTTCCGGGTTATGATGTAGAGGCTGCCTCTGAGAATGCAAAGGAGAATCCGGTATGGGTTCACTTTGGTATCGGAAATATTTTCCGTGTGTTTATCGGTGGAATTGCAGATGGTCTTCTGGAAGAGGGAGTTCTGGATCGTGGGATTACCTGTGTGGAAACTTTTGATTATGATGTAGTAGATAAGATTTATGATCCATATGACAATCTGGGATTAAGCGTGATCCTGCATGGGGATGGAACCCGTGAGTATAAAGTAGTCGGAGCTTTTGCAGAAGCAGTGAAGGCACAGTCTTCTAATGCAGCACAGTGGAAACGCCTGAAAGAAATCTTCACAAACAAATCCCTGCAGATGGTTTCCTTTACGATTACAGAGAAAGGCTATGCATTACAGAAAGCCGACGGAACATGGTTCCCGTTTGTAGAGGCAGATATTAAGAATGGTCCGGACAAAGCGGCTGGTGCCATGGCAGTTCTGGTTGCAATGCTTTATGAAAGATATAAAGCAGGCAAATATCCGATCGCACTGGTTTCCATGGATAACTGCTCACAGAACGGTGCAAAGCTTCGCGAGTCAGTACTGACAATGACAGAAGAGTGGAAGAAAGCAGGATTTGTTGATGAGGGATTTGTAAACTATGTAAGCGATGAACAAGTAGTTGCTTTTCCATGGACAATGATCGATAAGATCACACCTCGTCCAAGCGAGCAGATTGCAGCAGACCTTGAGAAGCTGGGTGTTGAGAACATGCAGCCGGTGATTACAGGTAAGAAGACATACATTGCACCATTTGTCAATGCTGAGAAACCGCAGTATCTGGTAATAGAGGACAGCTTCCCTAACGGACGTCCGGCTCTGGAAAAAGGTTTCGGTGTATATATGGCAGACAGAAATACAGTTAACCTTTCTGAACGTATGAAAGTAACAGTATGTCTGAATCCGGTTCATTCTGCTACAGGTCCGCTGGGAGTAGTTCTTGGATATGATCTGTTTGCGCATATGCTTAATACAAATGAAGATATGATGAAAATGGCACGTATGATTGCTTATGATGAAGGTCTTCCGGTAGTTGCTGACCCTGGAATCCTTTCTCCGCAGGCATTTGTTGATGAGCTCTTCAACGATCGTTTTCCAAATGAATATCTGGGAGATACAAACCTTCGTCTGGCAGTAGACGTATCTCAGATGGTTGGCATCCGTTTCGGCGAAACAATCAAAGCATATGTACAGAAATTCGGAGATGCTTCCAGACTGACAGCCATTCCGCTGGGAATTGCAGGATGGCTCAGATATATGCTTGGTGTAGATGATGAAGGAAACAAATTTGAACTTGCACCAGATCCAATGAATGAGGAACTGCAGGAACAATTTAAGGATATTGTAGTAGGTAAACCTGAAACATTTAAGGATCAGTTAAAACCAATTCTTTCCAATGAGCGTCTGTTCTTCACTGACCTTTACAAAGACGGTGTGGGAGAGAAGGTTGAGGATATGTTCCGCGAGATGATTGCAGGACCTGGAGCTGTAAGAGCAACAATACATAAATATGTTAGATGATTTTCAGCAGATGAATATTATAACGGACTATCAGGAGGAAAATGAAAATGAATTTAAAAGAACAGCATATTGGAATTCCGACCAATGATCTTGTTCATTTTCTTCCTTTCTGGGAAAACGGGGTAAAGTTCTTTACAATTGAGGAACCGAATAAAGAGAAGGTTGAGTTCAGCCAGTACTTATAAAGTCAGGCGGTTAAATTCAGCGAGAAAAAGCATCTGTCAAAGCAGGTGCTTTTTGTTTTCAATATTTTATTGAGAAAAGCCTGAGAAAAGTTTAAAATAGGAAATAATAAAAAATAAACGAAAGGAGTTTTTATCATGAATAAGCGAACAGAGAGAATGAGCCGAAGTGCAGCTGAGAGAATTAACCGCAAAGATACAGTGATCAGACAGAATAATGCAGAACTTGAGGAGCTGAGGAATCAGTATGAGAATCTGGATATCTGTGAGGAGGATAAGCAGGTGATTGATGATTATATTGCCTGCAAAGATGCCAGAGCTGACAGGATGGCAGAGAAACTCTATGAAAAGGGACGAAAAGATGTAAAGAGATGTATCCGCATCCGAAAACTGATCCGCAGATGCATGATTCTGTCTGCCATTGTTACGGTGGTACTGATTCAGTATAATAAGAATGAGAAGCTGAGAGAAAGTCTGGAAGAACTACTGAAAATGTTCCGGGATGGAGTGTCGGACGAGGATTTATAACTGATATAAATAACGCAGATAAAAATGTACTTTCGGAATCTTTTTGCAAAAGCAAATACAAGGAAGACTCCGAGAGTGCATAAAACAAAAAAAGGAGCAAGAGACAGCATGGGAATACAAAGATACTCGATTATATACAGCAGTAAAACAGGGAACACAAAGAAGCTTGCGGAGAAGATCAGGGAGGTATTGCCTGAGGAAAACTGTGACTATTTTGGAACAGAAGGAGCGAAGGCTTTTTCTTCCGACATATTATACATTGGATTCTGGACAGATATAGGGAATGCAGATCCTGCAGCACTTGAACTGTTAAAGAGCCTGAGAAATAAAAAAATCTTTCTGTTTGGAACAGCAGGTTTCGGAGGCAGTGAAGCCTATTTCCAACAGGTTCTCGGGAAAGTTAAGGAATCTGTGGATGAGAGTAATACAGTGATGGGAGAATTTATGTGTCAGGGGAAAATGCCCCAGTCAGTCAGGGACAGATACGTAAAGATGAAAGAGAAGCCGGATCATGCACCAAACCTGGATGAACTGATCCAGAATTTTGACAGGGCGTTATCTCATCCTGACAATGAGGATCTGGACAGGCTGGAAGAAATAATCAGAAGAGACCTGGAAAAATAATTAAGTCTTGACTAACAGAGGGAACTGCGGTATAGTGCTCGTTACTAAAAAAGGTAATTCATAAATTTTTATAGATTTTCGCGAAAGAGAGGTAACGAGATATGACATTTTATCAGGAATTACAATTGAGTTCGACCGGCTCCAAACAGCTGATCAGAAGCACCACAGACCCAAAAGAGAAAAGACGGCACATTCTGATCTATAACTTTAAAGTGTATCTGGTCATGGCATTCTGTGTGGCAGTGGTAAGCATGTACAGCAAGCTTACAGGGAGCAGCAACAGTGTAGTTGGTGTTACTGTTCTGCTGGCAGTGCTTGTGCTACGGCAGGCAGATTTCGGGATCAGGACAACACATGGACTGCTTTCCATTGCAGGGATCTTCGGTATTCTTATGGCAGGACCCCGTCTGGCAAATATAGTGCCTCCGTTAGCCGCGTTTGCAGTGAATGCTGTGTGTATTTTACTGCTGATGATACTGGGCTGTCATAATGTGATCATGTACAATCATTCTACCTTTGTTCTGGGCTATTTGCTGCTTCTGGGCTATGATGTGACAGGAAAGGAATACACCTTCCGTGTGATCGGCTTGTTGGTGGGAATGGTGATCTGTATGATCGTCTTCTATAAGAACCAGAGAAACAGAGCCTATCGAAGAACCTTCCTGGATTTGTTCCGGGAATTTGATCTTAAGTCAGCAAGAAGCAGATGGTATGTGAAACTGACACTGATCGTATCCAGCGCAATGCTGTTTATGAATCTTCTGGGACTTCCCAGAGCAATGTGGGCAGGAATCGCCTGTATGTCCGTATGTCTGCCTTTTACAGAGGACTGTATCCCAAGGTCTGTGAGCAGAGGAATGTTTAATGTTGTGGGCTGTCTGCTGTTTATTGTGCTGTATCTGATACTTCCTAAATCTATGTATCCGTACATCGGAATGATCGGAGGAATCGGAGTTGGATATTCAGCAGGATATCCGTGGCAGACTGCATTTAATACATTTGGAGCGTTGTCTATTGCAGCAGGGATCTTCGGAATGCCGGCAGCAATAGCACTTCGTATAGGTGCCAATGTCCTGGGAGCAGCTTATACGGTAATCTGCAATAAAGTAACAGATAAAGTAGCAGAGTATATAGGCACAAATAAATGTGCAGAAAATCTTTCCTGACTGAAACTGCGGAGCGGTTATAAGCAAGTAAAAAAGCGGATGATTTTATCCGTCTGATATGTGTTCTGGGAATAGAGTGAATATTAACGTACAATGACAGAGGGAGAGAGAAAGAATATGAAACAGGATACCCTGGAAGGCAGGGCGAAAACGAAAAATGGTGTAAAACGATTATGCTTTTCCGCAGTATGTATTTTACTGGAAGCAGCTTTTATCATTGCTATGATCACAAAGCTGAATCAATATGCGGAGATTATCAATCTGATAACAAGGCTTCTTGCAGGTGTACTGGTTCTTAAGCTGTATGCGTCAGACCAGACTTCATCTATGAAAATGCCCTGGGTTATTTTGATCCTTGTATTCCCTATCTTGGGAGTGGGATTGTACTTACTGATTGGTCTCAATGGCGGTACCCGTAAAATGCGGGAGCGTTATGACCAGATCGACAGGGAACTTCTGCCGTTGCTTCCCAATGACAGTGAGTGCAGGGAAACGCTTGGCAGGAAAATCCCGAAGGCAGGCAATATTTCTGATTATATACAGAAAAATGCCTCCTATCCGGTCTATCAGAATACAGATGTTATTTATTATGATGAGGCAGTCAAAGGGCTGGAGGCTCAGCTGGCAGATCTGGCAAAGGCAGAGAAATTCATTTTTATGGAATATCATGCCATTGAGGATGCACAGGCCTGGCATAAAATCCAGAGAGTTCTGGAAGACCGCGTAAAGGCAGGCGTAGAAGTCAGAGTATTTTATGACGACATGGGTTCCATTGGGTTTATCAATACAGACTTCATTAAGAAAATGGAAAATGTGGGAATCCATTGCAGAGTGTTCAACCCTTTTACTCCGGGTCTGAATGTGTTCCTGAATAACCGGGATCACCGCAAGATCACAGTAATCGATGGAAAAGTGGGATTTACCGGCGGTTACAACCTTGCCAACGAATATTTTAATTTCACACATCCTTATGGACAGTGGAAGGATACAGGTATCCGTCTGGAGGGGGAGGCAGTCCGTTCCCTGACAGTAACATTCCTGGAGATGTGGAATGCTGTCAGTGATAAGGATAAAAATGACAGTGATTTTACCGGATTTCTGGTTCAGACAGATTATCAGGCAAAGCAGACAGGCTTTATCCAGCCTTATGCGGACAGTCCTATGGACCATGAACAGGTAGGCGAAGAGGTGTATATCAGTATGGTGAACAAAGCAGAAAAATATTGCTGGTTTATGACTCCGTACCTGATCATCACAGATGAAATGAGCCATGCTCTGTGTCTGGCTGCCAAGCGCGGGGTAGACGTGAGGATCATCACACCTGGTATTCCGGATAAAAAGATGATCTACAATATCACACGATCCTTTTACCATGGACTGGTGAAGCATGGAGTGCGTATCTATGAATGGACACCTGGTTTCTGTCATGCAAAGATAAGTGTGGCAGATGACTGTATGGCAACCTGCGGAACCATAAATCTGGATTACAGAAGTCTGTATCATCATTTTGAAAACGGCTGCTTTATGGCAGACTGCCAGGCAGTTCTGGATATCCGAAATGATCTTGCAGCAACAATGGATGAATGCCGTGAAGTCACAGAACAGTACAGTACCGGACGCAGCGCATATCTGCGATTGGGACAGCTGTTTATGAGGTTATTTGCGGGATTATTATAACACTTGGAAAAAAGCAGAATATCGTGTACAATGGAATGGGGAACAGCAAAACTATTATAAATATGGGAGGAATTTTAACTATGGATCTTTCAACCTTAGTAAAAATGTCAAATACTTATGGAAGCAACCCTGCCTATGTTCTTGCAGGCGGTGGCAATACTTCTGTAAAAGACGACACCACATTGTATGTAAAAGGCTCCGGTACACAGCTTGCCACAATTAAGGCAGAGGAATTTGTGGAAATGAGCAGAGCACGTTTGAATGAGATCATGAAAACAGATTATCCGGAAGACGATGTCAAACGTGAATCGCTGTATCTTGCAGATGTTATGGCTGCAGTAACAGATGCTGACAAAACAAAACGTCCAAGTGTAGAAGCACTGCTTCATAACTTATTTGCCTATACTTATGTACTGCATGTTCATCCTACACTTGTCAATGGACTGACCTGCGGAAAAGGCGCAAAGGAACTCAGCGAACAGATCCTTGGAAAAGATGTACTCTGGATCGATATCTGCAAACCCGGATATACGCTTGCACGTATCTGCTATGAGAAAATGAATGCTTATAAAGAAGAATACGGAAAAGATGTTCAGGTTCTTCTGCTCCAGAATCATGGAATTTTCGTTGCAGCAAATACTGTAGAGGAAATTGGAGCATTATTTGACGGCGTGATCAGTAAATTAGAGAAACAGGTAAAGAGAACTGCTGATGTCAGTGATGCTGTTACATCTGAAAAAGAACAGGCAGCAGAGAAGCTTTCCCGGTTACTGGGACATGCAGTAGAAGTTGTACCTGTAGCAGAAGCTGATAACTTCGTAAAAGATAAGGCAGCGGCTGCACCGCTTCTGAAGCCGTTTACACCGGATCACATTGTATATTGCGGACCATATCCGTTATTTGTAGAGGATATTGACCAGGCAAAAGCTGCGCTGGATGCATTTATGGCAGAGAATGACAAAGAGCCAAGACTGATCCTGGTACAGGGAGTCGGTGCCTTTATCATGGAAGATGATAAGGGAAAAGCTGCAAAAGCACAGCTTCTTGTAAAAGATGCCATTAAGCTTGCAGTATATGCAGAAAGCTTTGGCGGTCCGCTTCATATGACGGATGATATTACATACTTTATCACACATTGGGAAGCAGAAGCATATCGCAGTAAGAAATAATATAATAAGGGGCTGTCTTTTTTTGACAGCCCCATTTTGTTGGTTTAAACACTATATTTTTAAAGGAAAAGGTTTATTTTCAGCAAATCTTATTTCTCTTCTTTTTTCTCTTTGGCTTTCCCGGATTCAGGAATATTTCCCTCACCATAGTAAGCTTTCAGATAGATTTCTTTCAGTTCAGACATTAATGGATATCTTGGATTGGCACCGGTACACTGGTCGTTAAATGCCTGTTCGGTCATTTCGTCCAGAGTTTCAAGGAAGTACTTCTCGTCTACGCCGTATTCCCTGATCGTATGTTTGATCTCAATAGTATCCATCAGTTCCTGCAGTTTTTGGAGAAGCTTTTCAAATACTTCGCTGTCGTTCTTGCCTGTCAGACCTACAGAACGGCCAATCTCAGCGTAACGTGCAAGTGTGTGCGGATACTGATACTGTGGGAAGGTACCCATCTTAGCCGGAACTTCGGCTGCATTATAGCGCAGAACATGAAGCAGAACCAGAGCATTTGCAATACCGTGTGGAATATGATGGAAAGCTCCCAGCTTATGAGCAAGAGAGTGGTTTACGCCAAGGAATGCATTTGCGAAAGCCATACCAGCCATGCAGGAAGCATTTGCCATATGCTGTCTTGCTTCTACATCAGAACCATCTTTGTATGCACGTGGCAGATAGTTAAATACCAGTTTGATCGCATTTAATGCAAGACCATCTGTATAATCAGATGCCATCATGGAAGCATAGGCTTCAAGTGCATGAGTCATAACGTCGATACCGGAAGCACAGGTCAGTCCCTTAGGTGCGCTCATCATATTATCTGTATCAACAATAGCCATGTCAGGCATTAATTCATAATCAGCCAGAGGCCATTTGATACCTGTAGTCTTATCAGTAATGATAGCAAAAGGTGTTACCTCGGAACCTGTACCGGAAGATGTTGGAACAGCTATAAAGTAAGCTTTCTTACCCATATGCGGGAATGTGAAGATTCTCTTACGGATATCCATAAAGTCCATAGCCATATCATCAAAGTTGGCGTCCGGATTTTCATAGAGAACCCACATGATCTTGCCGGCATCCATTGCGGAACCACCGCCCATTGCGATAATGCAGTCAGGCTCGAACATTCTCATTGCAGCAGCACCGGCTCTTGCAGAAGCGAGAGATGGATCTGGCTCTACATCGTAGAAGCAGGTATGTACGATTCCCATCTGATCTAATTTATCTTCGATCTTTTTAGTATATCCATTCTTATAAAGGAAAGAGTCTGTTACGATAAAGCAGCGTTTCTTGTGCATAACAGTGCCAAGTTCATCCAGAGCAACCGGCAGGCAGCCTTTTTTGAAATAAACTTTTTCCGGTGTTCTAATCCAGAGCATATTTTCTCTCCTTTCAGCAACGGTCTTGATGTTAATGAGATGTTTTACACCTACGTTCTCAGATACGGAGTTGCCACCCCAGGAACCGCAGCCCAAAGTCAGGGACGGAACAAGTTTGAAGTTGTAAAGGTCGCCGATACCGCCCTGAGAAGATGGAGTATTGATGAGGATACGGCAGGTCTTCATAGCTGCTGCGTGTTTTTCCATTTTTTCCTTTTCTCTTGTGTCAATGTAGAGAGCGGAGGTATGTCCATAACCGCCGTCAGCTACAAGCTGTTCAGCTTTGGCAATCGCTTCGTCAAAGGTCTTGGCCTTGTACATGGCAAGTACAGGGGAAAGCTTCTCATGTGCGAATTCTTCGCTGATGTCTACAGATTCAACTTCACCGATCAGAATCTTTGTTTCAGGAGGAACTGCAACACCGGCCATCTCAGCGATAGTGGCAGCCTTCTGGCCTACGATCTTTGCATTCAATGCGCCATTGATAAGGATAGTTTTTCTTACTTTCTCTAATTCATCCGGTTTCAGGAAGTAACATCCTCTGTAAAGGAATTCTTCTTTTACTTTCTTATAAATGCTCTCAAGAACAGTTACAGACTGTTCGGAAGCACAGATCATACCATTGTCAAAGGTCTTGGAATGGATGATGGAGTTAACTGCCAGACGGATATCTGCACTGTCATCAATGATAACAGGAGTATTTCCGGGACCTACACCTAAAGCAGGTTTTCCGGAAGAATAGGCAGCCTTAACCATTCCGGGACCACCTGTGGCAAGGATGATGTCTGCTTCACGCATAACCTGATTTGTCAGATCAAGACTTGGAACATCAATCCATCCGATGATTCCCTCCGGTGCACCGGCTTCTACAGCAGCCTCCAGAACAACCTTTGCAGCCTCAATGGTACATTTCTTTGCGCGGGGATGCGGACTGATGATGATTGCATTACGTGTTTTCAGTGCAATCAGAGTTTTGAAGATTGCAGTAGATGTTGGGTTGGTTGTAGGAATAACAGCAGCAATCAGACCAATCGGCTCAGCTATTTTCTTAATACCGTAAGCAGTATCTTCTTCAATCACACCGCAGGTTCTGGTATTCTTATATGCGTTGTATACATATTCGGCTGCGTAATGGTTCTTGATAACCTTATCTTCTACAATACCCATTCCTGTTTCTTCAACAGCATTTTTAGCAAGCGGGATACGTGCTTTGTCAGCAGCAGTAGCGGCAGCTTTAAAAATCTTATCTACCTGCTCCTGGGTAAATGTTGCGAAAATCTTCTGTGCCTCTTTCATGGCTGCAATCTTTGCAGTAAGGGCTTCAGGGGTGTCGATGATGGTTGGGATAGTGTTCTCTTTTTTTGCCATTTGGGAATCCTCCTGTTTGTGTTTTCGTTAAAAGTATTTACCGTGACCTGTTATGTTTTTATTATACAAATAAACTGATTATTCGGTCAACAGTAACATTAATATGAGCATAACGAAATAGTGTGGTGAAAATTGTGCATAATCACGTAAATAATGTGAATAAAATATCAATTGTCAGAATATATGAGAAAAATTTAACAATATATGTTCTGTTGGCAACTGAGAGAAAGTTAAAAAAATAACGTTAATAAATTAACAACCTCGATGATGCTATTATATGACTTTGTTAATCATTTGTCAATTACAAAGCATATGAAAAAGTTAACAAATACTAACTGAGGATTTCGTGAAAATATAACAATATAATTTGTAGAAGGATTTATGTTTTTCCATATGTTTGCAGGAGATTAAGAGTTACTGTGAACGGAGTGAACAGTAATGATTAAGAAAAATTAAGCCCCGCAAAATCTGCGGGGCTTAATTTTTCTTAAGTTTCTATTTGTTTCAGGCTTTTCTGAAAGCGGCTCTCTTACGTTCTCTGGAATCCAGAAGTCTCTTACGGATACGGAGAGACTCCGGTGTAACCTCAAGGAGTTCATCCTGGTCGATGAAATCGATGGCCTGTTCCAGACTGAGAACTCTTGGTGGAGTTAATTTCAGTGCATCATCAGCGGAAGAAGAACGTGTGTTAGTCAGATGTTTTGTCTTGCATACGTTCAGCTCGATATCTTCGGCTTTACCATTCTGTCCGATAACCATACCGCTGTAAACCTTTGCACCAGGTCCGATAAACAGAGTACCACGCTCCTGGGCTGCGAACAGACCATAAGTAACAGCTTCACCAGCCTCGAAAGCGATCAGAGATCCCTGCTTTCTGTACTGGAAATCTCCCTTGTAAGGAGCATATCCGTCAAACATAGTATTGATGATGCCGGTACCCTTGGTGGAAGTAAGGAACTCACCGCGGAATCCGATCAGTCCACGGGAAGGAATGTGGAATTCCAGACGGACAGTACCGTCACTGGCAGTACTCATACCCTGCAGTTCACCTTTACGTTCGCTCAGCTTCTGGATTACAGTACCGGAAAATTCTTCCGGAACATCTACATAAGCAATTTCCATAGGCTCAAGCTTCTTGCCACGCTCGTCTGTTTTATACAGAACTTCCGGTTTACTTACTGCGAATTCATAACCTTCACGTCTCATGTTTTCAATCAGGACAGACAGATGAAGTTCTCCACGTCCGGAAACTTTAAATGCCTCAGTTGTATCAGTGTCTTCTACACGAAGGCTGACATCTGTGTTGAGCTCACGGTAGAGACGGTCACGAAGATGACGGGAGGTAATGTATTTACCTTCCTGACCGGCCAGCGGACTGTCATTTACGATGAAGTTCATGGCAATAGTAGGCTCGGAAATCTTCTGGAAAGGAATAGCTTCCGGATTATCTCCTGCGCAGAGAGTATCACCGATATGGATATCTGCGATACCGGAAATAGCAACGATAGCACCGATAGTGGCCTCTTTTACTTCAACTTTGTTCAGACCGTCAAACTCGTAGAGCTTGCTGATCTTAACTTTCTTACGTTTGTCCAGATCATGATGGTTTAACAGAGTCAGTTCCTGGTTAACAGCGATTGTACCGTTTTCAACTTTACCAACACCGATACGTCCAACGTATTCATTGTAATCAATCGTGCTGATCAGAACCTGAGTATCTGCCTCCGGATCTCCTTCCGGAGCCGGGATATATTTCAGGATTGCTTCAAATAACGGAGCCATATCCTTAGGAGTGTCGTTTAAGTCGATCACAGCATGTCCTGCTTTGGCAGAAGCATACAGGAACGGACAGTCAAGCTGTTCATCAGAAGCACCAAGATCCATAAGAAGTTCCAGAACCTCATCTACAACTTCATCCGGACGGGCTTCCGGACGGTCGATCTTGTTGATACATACGATTACATGAAGGTCAAGTTCCAGTGCTTTCTTAAGAACGAATTTTGTCTGAGGCATAGCACCTTCGAAAGCATCAACGAGAAGAATAACACCGTCTACCATCTTAAGTACACGTTCTACCTCGCCGCCGAAATCAGCATGTCCTGGTGTGTCAATGATGTTGATTTTTGTATTTTTGTAATGAACAGCTGTGTTCTTGGATAAAATAGTGATACCACGTTCACGTTCGATATCATTAGAGTCCATGACACGTTCCTGAACTTCCTGATTCTCACGGAATACACCGCTCTGTTTCAGAAGCTGGTCAACCAGAGTAGTTTTACCATGGTCAACGTGTGCGATAATGGCTACGTTACGGACATCTTCACGTTTTGTTCTCATAAAATGATTTTCCTTTCCTCTTTAAGCTTTGAATGGGTAACTGTTCGGCACACTGGCTGAACAGTTACCGGAATTGTTAATATTCATGTGTTATCAGCAGGATTATTTTGCTGCAAAAGCATTTTTCAAGCACGATATAATCTTGCAGATGAATTTGTTCCTATTATTATGTGTTTTTTTCTTCAATAAGTTACCCGAATTTTCAGTTTACCACATTTTCGCCAGATTACAAGGTGTTAAAATAATTTTTTTTATTTTTGCAGATTCTGGTTCTAAATGAGAATGCCTGTACATAACCTTATAAAGAACAATACAAGGTACAGAGGAGCATATGCGGGATCGTTGAAAAAGCAGAGACGATTTACGGTCTGCACTGCAGGCAGGGATTCTGACACAGGTGCTCTACAGGGAAGGAGAACCACATTATGGCAGATAAAATTATTGAAAACAATCAGGTATCTATGATGGGCAAAATTGCAGCAGGCTTTACATTCAGTCATCAGGTCTTTGGAGAAGGCTTCTATATGACTGAGCTGCTGGTCAAAAGGCTCAGTGATTCGGAAGACAGAATTCCGGTGATGGTTTCTGAACGGCTAGTGGATGTAACGCAGGATTATATCGGAGAATATGTGGAAATCCATGGACAGTTCCGCTCATATAACCGCCATGAGGAGAAGCACAACCGTCTCGTGCTTTCAGTATTTAGCAGAGAACTGAAGTTTGTGGAAGAAGAGGATGAAACAGTTCCGGTAAATCAGATTTTTCTGGACGGATATATCTGTAAGCCTCCGGTGTACCGTAAAACTCCTCTTGGAAGAGAAATTGCGGATGTGCTGCTGGCAGTAAATCGTCCGTATGGAAAATCAGATTACATACCATGCATCTGCTGGGGCAGAAATGCCCGCTATGCATCTGCGTTTGAAGTTGGCGGTCATGTCCTGATCTGGGGACGTATCCAGAGCAGAGAATATATGAAACGGATCGGGGAAAATGAAACAGAGAAGAGAGTTGCGTATGAAGTATCTGTAAGCAAGCTGGAATATATGGAATAATTCCATTGCCGCAGGCAATTTGGAATGAATTTTGGCCACGTTACTGTGAACGGAGTGGTTACTGTTCACTGGTGATATCCCGCGAGGTGTTTTTTGTGAGCGAAGGTCACAGAAAACCCGAGACATACCGCGCGAATTTATGCGATTAGCATAAATTGAGTTTGCAAAGCAAACGATACTCCTTGGGCTTTGCGCAAGGAGGTTCATATTTTTTGCATCGCGAAGCGTGTTGCTGAGAACGGAGTGAACAGTAACGATTACTGTAAACAGTAACACTTGCAATTCTTCATAAACTGCGGTAATATAAGCGTATTCAGATAACTATGGCAGCCTGCTGTTCCACGAAGCATTCCGGCGTGAATATGCCGGAAGCTCATCGCAGAAGTCGAAAACAGACTGCTGTTTATCATGTCTGTAATGACACAGAGAAGAAGGTACAATTTCAATAACGATAAGAGGAATTGTTTGTTATGGAAAAAGAATTTACAGAGGTTTACTGTGGCGGGGGAAAGGGAAAGACAACTCTGGCGATCGGTCAGTGTCTGAGAGCTTCCGCACAGGGTAAAAGCGTCATTATTATTCAGTTTCTGAAAGGAAGAGAGCGCAGGGAACTGGATTTTCTGGCGGAACTGGATAATCTGGATATTAAGATATTCCGTTTTGAGAAGCATGATGAAGGATATGAGGAACTGAATGAGCAGGAGAAGGCAGAGGAGAAAACCAATATTCTTAATGCTTTGAATTTTGCGCGCAAAGTGATCGCAACGCAGGAATGCGATTTTCTGCTCCTAGATGAGATTCTTGCACTTCCGGATTACGGGATCACCACTGCAGAGGCAATCGGTGATATCCTGAAGATGAAGGACGAGAGTATGCATATTCTGCTTACGGGACGGACGTTACCGGACAGCCTGCGTAAATATGCAGACAGCATAACTACACTGACAACAGAGATTGTATAAGGTGTATAAAACCTGATTATTGTTTATGAATGGACAGTAATCTGTATGGAAATTACAGAAGAATAAAGGAGGAAGGCAAATGGCAATTTTTAAAGGTGCAGGTGTTGCGATCGTAACCCCTATGTATGAAGATGGTAAGGTTAATTATGATAAACTGGAGGAACTTCTGGAGTATCAGATTGCAAACAGTACAGATGCGATCATTATCTGCGGAACAACAGGAGAATCATCAACGATGACGCATGGAGAGCATCTTAAGACAATTAAGTTTGCAATCGACAAGGTAAACAAACGTGTTCCGGTTATCGCAGGTACAGGTTCCAACTGTACGGAAACTGCAATTATGATGTCAAAGGAGGCTGCTTCTTACGGTGCAGATGCACTTCTTATAGTGACTCCATATTATAACAAGGCGACTCAGAAAGGACTGATCGCTCATTATACAGCTATTGCAGAGGCAGTTCCGGAAACACCAATCATTATGTACAATGTTCCGAGCCGTACAGGTTGTAACATTCAGCCTGCAACAGCAGTAGCTCTGGCTAAAAATGTTAAGAATATTGTTGGTATCAAAGCAGCAAGCGGAGATCTTTCACAGATTGCAACCATGATGTCCATGGCTGATGGCTGCATTGAACTCTACTCCGGAAATGATGATCAGGTACTTCCGATCCTTTCACTTGGCGGACTTGGAGTAATTTCCGTACTTTCTAATGTAGCTCCTAAGGAAACACATGATATGGTTATGAAATTCCTTGAAGGAGATACAAAGGGTGCAGCAGAAATCCAGTTAAAGGCAATCCCGTTAATTCATGCACTGTTCAGTGAAGTAAACCCGATTCCGGTGAAAGCAGCTCTGAATCTGATGGGTAAAGAAGTGGGACCACTTCGTATGCCATTATCCGAGATGGAAGATGCAAACAAGGCAAAACTCGCAGAAGAACTGAAGAATTTCGGAATTAAACTTGCATAAATATAACCGCAGGATTGTTCGGAAAATCAACTTGCCGATATACTGGAATTGAGAGGAATAGACAAATGGTAAAGATTATTATGCATGGCTGTAACGGTCACATGGGTCAGGTAATCTCCGGACTTGTGGAGAAGGATCCGGATGCTGAGATCGTAGCAGGTATCGATGTGGCAGATCAGGGAAAGAACAGCTACCCTGTATATACAAATATGGAAGAATGTCAGGTAGAGGCAGATGCCCTTATCGACTTCTCTTCTGCAAAAGCAACAGATGCACTTCTTGCTTACTGTGAGAAACGCAAACTCCCGGTTGTATTATGTACAACCGGTTTAAGCGAGAAGCAGCTCGCAAAGGTGGAAGAGACATCTAAGAATGTCGCAGTTCTGAAATCTGCAAATATGTCTCTTGGAATCAATACTCTGATGAAACTGCTTCAGAATGCGGCAAAGGTTCTGGCAACAGCAGGATTTGACATGGAGATTGTTGAGAAGCATCACAGACTGAAACTGGATGCACCAAGCGGAACAGCACTTGCACTGGCTGACAGCATTAATGAGGCAATGGATAACCAGTATCATTATATCTATGACCGCAGCCAGAGACGTGAGATGCGAGATGATAAGGAAATCGGTATCTCAGCAGTCCGCGGTGGAACAATCGTAGGAGAACACGAAGTGATCTTCGCAGGTCCGGATGAAGTGATTGAATTTAAGCATACTGCATATTCCAAAGCTGTATTTGGAAAGGGTGCTGTTGAAGCTGCGAAATTCCTTGCAGGCAAACCGGCAGGAAGATATGATATGAGCGATGTTATCAGTGCAAAATAATCAGGAATGCAGTAAAAATTGATAACTGGTAATTTTCAGTATCTTCATAGCAGTGAAATAAAATATATAAAAGGAAAGTGTATCTGATGTTTCAGAACACTTTCCTTTTTTGTAATATTGGCCTGTATGCTGCTATAATAATTCTGATCAATGATTATATGCGTAAGTCAGCAATGTTCTGGAATCCTGCCAGCGGGCAGAAGATGAATCTGCACCCAGGACAACAGAAATATAGGTGTTTCCCCTTGCGGAATAAGAAAGTCCGACAAAACAATAGCCTGCTTTGTTGGTATAGCCTGTTTTCATACCCTGAACTCCCGGAACATTGCCGAGCAGGGCGTTGGTGGTGCCGATAGAATAGCTTCTGCCGGTGTTGAGATTAGAGAAAGAATAATAGCCGGTGCTCACCAGTTTGCGGAACATAGGCTTTTTGATCGCATACTGGGCAATTTTTGCCAGGTCAGAAGCTGTTGTGTAATGGTTATACCCTGCATCCAGACCATTTGGGGTTGCGAAATGTGTATTCGTACATCCGATCTCTGCTGCTTTTTTATTCATTAATTTAACAAACTTTGCAGTGGAACCGCTGACGTGTTCGGCAATGGCAACTGCGGTGTCGTTGTGGGAGGGAAGCATCAGGGAATAAAGCAGATCTTTCAGATAAAATATTTCTCCTGCATTTGCATAAAGCTTGCTGGGTTCAATAGATGCTGCGTAAGGGGAGAACTTTACTTTTTCGTTTAATTTGCAGTTTTCAAGTGCAAGGATACAGGTCATAATCTTGGTTGTGCTGGCGTTGGCATGAGCAACATTTTCATTTTTGCCATAAATAATCTGACCGGTATCTGCATTCATGAGAAGTGCACAGTCAGAGGAAAGGGAATAATTTAATCCGGTGTGGGTGACAGTACCATTCTGGTTAAAGTAATAGTAAGTTCCCTTGATTTTGTGTTTTCCTGTAACTGCTTTTCCGTCTTTGCCAAAATAGTATTTCTTTCCGGATTTGTCAGTGTACCATCCGGTAACCATGGCACCGTCTTTACCGACATAGTAATAATTTCCTTTATATTTGATAAGAGAATTCTTTATCAGATATCCCTGAGATCTGGTTCCGAAATAATAATTTTTGCCTTTGATCGTATGCCAGCTGCACCAGCGGTGTCCGAGTTTGTTAAAATAATAGATCTTTTTGTCAATTTTCAGAAATACATTTTTGGCGATGGTTTTATCATCATAGCGGTAAATCCAGTAATCGCCGTCTTTTACAAATTTTCCCGATGCTGCGATATCAGGTTTCTGAAGTGTGGATGCATAGATAGTAGAAACACTGCAGGTAAACAGCAGGAAAAGTGCAGCCAGAAATATGAAAACAGAGCCGCGAAGTGAATGGTTCCTTTTTCTTTTCATGATAACCCCCTGTAAATATGAGTTATAGATATTCCGTAAAATACTGCAGTCAATCCATCTCATCAATGAGTGAAATCCTGCTATGGCAATGCGCTAGTGTGCCGACAAGTTGATTCTTGAAACAATCTTGCAGGATAAATTTTCTTATTTCAAGGCGGAGGAAGGAGGCGTAGCGGTGGCTACGGCGACCGACGACAACGCGGAAATAAGAAATTTAGACGCAAGATTGTTCGAGAAATCAACTTGTCGGTACACTAGATTGTAGGAGTATATATGTACGGAGTAATCTGTTTTGTGTTATTTAAATCATAGCATGAAAAGTAAATTTTTTCCAGAATAGTATTGAGTTTTTGGTACATATTAAAAACATAATATAAAAACATGAAAAGACGGAGAGGTTCTGCTGCATGGACCGGCAGAATGCTTTCCGGGAACAGGAGATGAATATGGGAATAAAGGTAAAAAAGATTCTGACAGGTACAGCACTTATTATGTCACTATGCATGTTCACAGCATGTGGGAATGCAAATAAAGCAGCTGATGAGGCAGACACAAACGAAGAAAATATGACGGATAATAATGCTGCAAACGATGATAACATGGAAAATAACGCAGGAGAAAACAATACAAATGGAAATAGCACATCAGGAAACAATGCGGCAGATAATAATGTAAATAATGGTGGAACCGTCACAGACAATGGAACTGCCGCAGAGGATGAAGCTGCAGAAAATGAGACAAAACAGAATAGCAATGCAACAGATAACACTGCAGATAATACCAGAATTGATGAAAACAACAACGGTGACGGCACAGTATCCGGTGAACTGGGAAACAGCGTCAAAGATCTGGGCGAAGGGGTAGGTAATGCTGTAGAAGATGTGGGTGATGCTGTTGGCAATGCGGCAGAAGGAAGATAGACATCAGGAATAATTTATGGTATTATCGTGTTAAATCGGTAAAATTTAAATAGTGTACTCCCGAAGTTTTATTGTATTTGTTTTTGCATCTAACTATAGCAATCATTGTAAATAATGCATATTGATTCAGCTCATCAGAGCGTGAAATCCGTTACTGTGAACGTCTTCCTTGTCTTTCGCACTCTGCTGAACTGTTTCAAATGCATTAATTTAAGAGGCTTGCTATAAGTACAAAAAGATTCTGAGAGTACATATAACGGATATGGAGGTATGGATTTTATGAAATTTCGCCCATGTATTGATATACATAATGGAAAAGTAAAGCAGATTGTAGGTGGAAGCCTTACGGACGTACAGGATCAGGCAAGTGAGAATTTTGTATCTGAGCAGGATGCATCTTTCTATGCAGAATTATATAAGAAGGCAGGGATAAAAGGAGGACATGTAATTCTGTTAAATGGTCATGACTCCCCATACTATGAATCAACAAAAGAACAGGCGATTCTTGCATTACATACTTATCCGGGAGGATTACAGATCGGCGGAGGAGTGAACCCGGAAAATGCAGGGGAATATCTTAGTGCAGGTGCCAGTCATGTAATCGTTACATCTTATGTATTTAAAGATGGAAGGATTTCCTGGGAAAATCTGAACAAAATGAAAGAGACTGTGGGAAAAGAGAAACTGGTTCTTGACCTGAGCTGTCGCAGAAAAGATGGAAAATACTATATTGTGACAGACCGCTGGCAGAAATTTACAGATGTCACTATGACACTGGATATTATGAAAGAACTGGGAAGTTACTGCGATGAGTTTCTGGTCCATGCAGTAGATGTGGAAGGAAAGGCACGTGGAGTTGAAACAGAACTTGCATCTCTGCTGGGGGAGTATAAAGGAAATCCGGTTACTTACGCAGGTGGAGTTGGCTCCATGAAGGATATTGAGGATCTGCGAAAATATGGAAAAGACAGACTGGATGTCACAGTAGGCAGTGCATTGGATCTTTTTGGCGGAAATATTTCATTCTCAGAACTGATTAAACTTTAACTAATTTTTATAGTAATCTCAGGAATCACAGTGAAAATGTACAGAACAATTACAGAATTTTTGCTATTTCCCCATAATGACAAAGGAACTTTAAAGTTATTTCTGAAGTAAACAGAAAAAATGTGAAATTTTAATAAAATAGTGTTAAAATTCAAAAATGTGTGTTATAATAGATTCATCAAACAGCAAAGGGGATGGAAGCATGAAGTTTATCATCAGCGGAAAAAATATTACAGTTACAGAAGGTCTTAAGACAGCAGTCCAGGACAAGCTCAGTAAACTGGAAAGGTATTTCACTCCTGACACCGAAGTTGTAGTAACTTTAAGTGTTGAAAAAGAAAGACAGAAAATTGAAGTGACAATCCCTGTAAAAGGAAATATCATTCGTTCCGAACAGGTAAGCAATGACATGTATGTATCAATCGATCTGGTAGAGGAAGTCATTGAACGTCAGCTTCGCAAGTACAAAAATAAAATCGTAGACAAACAGCAGGCAGCAGCCAACTTCCAGAAAGCATATCTGGACAAGGACTACGATGAGGATGAAGAAGTTAAGATCATCCGTACCAAGAAATTCGGAATCAAACCAATGTATCCGGAAGATGCATGCGTACAGATGGAACTGCTCGGACATAATTTCTTTGTATTCTACAATGCAGAGACAGAGCAGGTAAATGTAGTTTACAAACGTAAAGGCAATACTTACGGTCTGATCGAACCGGAATTCTAAATCTGCTTATAAGATCAAAAATATGAAACATAGACAGCCATAAAAAAGTTTTCATAAAGAAAAGCTTCCTTACAGAGAGACAAAATGCCCCCTGTAAGGGAGCTTTTTTGTCAGGAAAAATATATACCTTTAGCGCATAAGGAATGCTTTGACGCAGTGGCCTAAATATGTTAAAATATCAAAAGATATTATGAAATTTGTAACTGTTCAGCAGTTAAAAAATTACAAGTTGAAATTCATTCCGGATTGTCTGCGGCAATGGAATATTGACTTGTATATTCTGGTGGAACGTTCTGTTGGAATGGATTGCTGAAGAATAGTTACCGAAATTTTATAAATGAAGAAGTGTAAAAAGAAGGAAGGAGCACAAAAATCATGAGAAAAGCCGGAGTATTAATGCCAGTTTCCGCACTTCCGTCCCGTATTGGTGCCGGAGAACTTGGAGAATCTGCATTCCAATTTATCGAGTTATTAAAGGAGAATCATGTAACGATATGGCAGATACTGCCACTGAATCCGGTTGGCTATGGTAATTCCCCATACCAGCCATATTCCTCCTGTGCAGGGGATGAGTTGTATATCAGTCTTGATGCGCTTGCAGAGGAAGGTCTGTTAAAGGAACATCCAAAGGAATTTCAGAAGAGAGCTACAAGAGTAGATTATGAGGCTGTCCGCCAGTACAGAGAGCCTTTCTTAAGAACTGCGTTTGATGTTTTTACAGAGAAAAAGGGACAGGAAGAAACAGCATATAAAGAATTTGCTTCACAGGAATGGGTATATGAGTATGGTGTGTTCCGCGCATTAAAGAAAGCAAATAACGGAGAATGCTGGAATGACTGGCCGAAAGAATACAGAACCTGGCCGGAGAACAGACAGAAGTTACCGGCAGAGGTGGAGACAGAGGCACAGTATCAGATGTTTCTTCAGTATATTTTCTACACACAGTGGATGAAGGTGAAGAAGGCTGCAAACGATGCCGGAATCCAGATTATGGGAGATGTTCCTTTCTATGTGGGACAGGATTCTGTAGACGTATGGGGTGGAAAAGATAACTTTCTTCTTGATACAGATGGACGTCCGATCTTCATCGCCGGAGTACCGCCTGATTATTTCAGTGCTACAGGGCAGAGATGGGGAAATCCGATCTATGACTGGGAGCATATGAAGGAACAGGATTACAGATTCTGGGTGGACAGAATCGGCTATAGCAACAAATTGTTTGATATTATAAGGATCGACCATTTCCGGGCATTTGATACATACTGGAAAATTCCGGCAGACTGCCCGACTGCTATTGACGGTGAATGGATCGAGGCACCGGGATATGAGGTCATTGATACACTTCAGAAAGAAATTCCGGGATTAGATCTGGTAGCAGAGGATCTGGGGCTGCTTCGTCCGGAGGTTCTGATGCTGAAAGATCATTATCATCTGAAGGGAATGAAGATTCTGATCTTCTCCATAGAAACAGGTGGAAAATATGCCCGAGATACCTTCCATGATGTGGAAAACATGATTTTTTACACAGGAACGCATGACAATGATACGATCATGCAGTGGTATGGAAATATGAGTGCCGCAGCCAGAAGAAAAATCCGCAGGATGTTAAAGAAGGCGGGAGCATCACAGGGCTCTGTCAAGGACAGATTTCTCCAGTATACCATGCAGAATCAGGCAGAATATGCGATCATTCCGTTGGCAGATATTCTTGGACTTGGAAAAGAGGGCCATATCAACACACCGGGAACCATTGGTTCTCCGAACTGGGAGTGGCATTTACCGGATTTTATACAGGCCAAAAAGGAACTGCAGAAATTTGGCAGACTGATCGTGGATACAAAGCGATAAATTTGTTACTGTTCACACACCACTATCCCGCGAGGTGTTTTGGTATGAATATGCCAAAATCCCGAGACATACAAGCCAAAATTCCATTGCCGCAGGCAA